>JAGQSN010000321.1 GCA_020439555.1 Acidimicrobiales bacterium
GCTGAGCTTCTACTGGAAGAGCCCGCAGCCCGTTCGTGAAGGCGTGTACCCCGAACACGACATCTTCATCCAGCTCACGAAGCTGAAGAACACACTGCGGCACCTGATGGGCGACGACGTGATCACCCACGTCGGCGCCGAGTACTACGACTGATGTCCCAGGTCTCGCCGTTCGCCCCAGCGGGACCGGCCCCCAGTTCGACACGTAGCGATGCCGCGCCGCTGAAGGTCACCGACGCGGCCCTGGCGACGGTCATGGAGGCGCTCGCGACCGAGGAGAACCCCGAGACGTTGGGCCTGCGGGTCGAGGTTTCGGGGATCAACGGCGCCGAGTACGTCTACGACCTCTCCTTCGACGTGAAGGGCGGACCGGAAGTCGTAGCCCGATATCAACAGGGTGACCTGACGATGTTGATCCCGATCGACAGCGTCGACCTGCTGTGGGGGGCGACGCTCGACGTGCCCAGCGCCCCCGGCCAGGGCGGCCTCGTGATCCGCAACCCGAACCGGCCGGACCCGCTAAGCGCGTACGACGTCGAGTTGACCGGCACGGTCGAGGAACGGATCGAACAGTTGCTCGCCAAGGTGATCAACCCGTCGCTCGCTTCCCACGGTGGATTCGCGAGCCTCGTCGAGGTGATCGAGGACGGTTCGAAGGCCGTCGTCACCATGGGTGGGGGATGTCAGGGTTGCGCGGTCAGTTCGATGACCCTGCGCGAGGGCATCCGCAAGACGATCCTCACCCACGTCCCCGAGATCACCGAGGTGGTCGACGCGACGGACCACGACGCCGGGCAGAACCCCTTCTACACCTAGGCTCGCCGCTCGTGCCGAGTCCGACTGTCGCCGAGGGGCGACCTGCCGACGACGTCGACCGCGCCCGGGACGACCGTTCGTACCGGATCTGGCTCGGCGGGTCGCTGCTGTTCGCTGCGATCGTCCGGTTCCGTTGGGTGTTCCAACCGCTCGCCCCCGACGAGGGCGGCTATCTGGCGATCGCGAGGGCCTGGGCGGACGGTGGGCACCTGTACACCCGGTTCTGGGTGGACCGTCCGCAGGGAATGATGTTCACCTACCGGTTCGGTGACGTCTTCACGGCACTCGGGGACGGCTGGCTGAGAGTGCTCGCGATCGTGTTCGGTTCCGCGAGCATCGTCGCTGTCGGCTGGATCGGTCGGCGCCTGTCGGGGACCTGGCAGGGCGGCGCGGCCGCAGCGGCGTTCGTCGCGGTGCTTTCGTCGTCTCCGGCGATCGAGGGGTTCACCGCGAACGGGGAACTCCTCTCGGCAGCGTTCGTGACCCCCGGGGTCGCGGTTGCCGCGGCGGTCGTCACGGATCGGCTCGACCGCAGGTGGCTGTTCCTCGCCGGCGTGCTCTCGGGCGTGGCGTTGTCCTACAAGCAGTCCGGCTACGACGGGATGATCGCGATCTGCCTGTGGCTCGGGATCGCCTGGCTGTTCCGGTGGCGTCAACGCCGAGACCTGGTCGTCATGTTGCTCTGGCTCCTCGCCGGGCTCGCCACCTTCCTCGGGTTGCTGTTTCTCCAGGGCACCACGTTCGGGTGGGCGGCCTACTGGGACGCGAACGTCGGGTTCCGGCTGCACTCCCGGTCCGCCGTGTCGAGCCCGCAGTGGGGGCGCCTGGCCTTGACGACCGGCATCACGGCCGGAATCTCGATCGGCATGCTCGGCCTCACCGCCTGGCGTCTCAGCAGAGGAAACCGGCGGCCGAGGTCATGGTTCGACGAGCGCGGCGCCCTGGCGCTGTGCTGGCTGGCCGGGGCGTGCATCGCGCTCCTGACCGGGGGCAACTACCACCGCCACTACTGGGTCACCGTCGTGTTCCCGCTCGGTCTGGTCGTCGCTCTCGTGTTGACCGGCGGTGCGCCGGCCGACCGGACCGACGAACCCGAAGCCCCTCCGGGATGGCCGATGCCGCGGCGTTGGCTGGCGATCGCCGTCGTCGTCCCGGTCACCGTCACTGCGTTCTTCGCAGCCTTCCCGCGTCTCGAACAGGACGCCCGGCTGGAGCAGGACGGCCGAATCGCCAGTTGGGTGAAGGAGAACGACGCCGGGACCAACGGCATCCTGCTGCCGGTGTGCGGCAGCGCCAGCTATCACGTCGTCGCCGGGCAGACCCCGCCGTACCCGTACCTGTGGGTCGACAACATCGTCGCCGCGAAGGACTCCGTGGAGAAGATGGTCGCCCTGCTGGAGGACCCGGACGGCCCGGCGTTCGTGGCACGGTTCCAACCGACCACCGACTGCGACAAGACCGGCCGCATCGAAGCCGCCATCGAGGAGAACTTCGAACCGGCGGCGACCGTGGACGGCGTGAAGGTCCTTCGGCGCCGGGAGCACTGACGACGGCGTCGGCCGGCGGAGCAGATCAGGCTTCGAGCAGGGCCCTCGTCGCCGCCTCGACACCGGTCGCGTCCAGGCCGATCTCTGCGAGGACCTCCTCGGCGGTGCCGTGGGTAAGGAAGCGCGTCGGTGTCCCCATCACCTCGACCCGAGGGTTCACGTCGGTGCCCCGGCTGCGATGGGCGATCTCGTCCGCTATGGCGGCACCGATGCCCCCCTCGCGCAGGCCGTCCTCGACCGTCACGACGTGGGTGAAGCGAGCGGCGTCGTCGAGCATCGCCGGATCCAGCGGTTTGACCACCCGGGGATCCCAGACGGCCGCCTCGATGCCGTCGGCGGCCAACGCATCGGCGACCTCCAGGCAGGTCCAGAGCATCTTGCCCACGCCGATCAGGCAGACGTCACCGCCGTTACGGGCCTTGCGGGCCGACAGACCGTGGCCGACCTCGTGCTCCTCGACCATCGGCGCCGGGGTTCTGCTCCAACGCAGCGAGGCCGGCCCGTCGCAGAGGTCCAAGGCGTCGTGCAGCATCACGCCGACCTCCTGGTAGGAGGAGGGGGCGAACATGGTCATGCCCGGCACCTTCGAGAGGAGTGCCAGGTCCAGGACTCCGTGGTGCGAAGCACCGTCCGGGCCGGTGATACCGGCACGGTCGAGGCAGAACACGACCGGCAACTCGTGCAGACCGACATCCAGGTTCGCCTGGTCGAAGGCCCGGGTCAGGAACGTCGAGTAGAGCGCGACCACCGGGCGCAGTCCGCCCATCGCCATCCCGGCAGCCGCCGTGACGGCGTGCTGCTCCGCAATGCCGACGTCCACGAACCGGTCCGGGAACCGCTCCTGGAACGGCAACAGGCCCGTCGACCCCGGCATCGCCGCGGTGATCGCGACCAGTTCCGGTCGGGCCTCGGCCTCCTTCACGACCGCCTCGGTGAACGCCGTCGTGTAGCTCGGCTTGGCGGGCTTTCCGGAGGGCTGGGGGCCGATCTCCGGGTTGAACACCGGCGCGTCGTGCAGGCACTTCTCCTCGTCCTGCTCCGCCGGCGGGTAGCCCTTGCCCTTCGTCGTCAGCACGTGAACCACGACCGGGCCGTCATACGCGGCGGCGTTGCGGAGCGCCTCCTCCATCATCTCGATGTCGTGGCCGTCGAAAGGCCCGCTGTAGCGGACCCCGAGCGTCTCGAAGAACACGGGCGGCTCGAACATCTCGCGCAGGCCGGCACGGGCACCCGACAGGCCCCAGGCGAGGTGCTGGCCCATCGGCAGCTGGCGGACGACCTCCTCGGCCCGTTGGCGGCGCCGCACATATCGGGGGTCCAACCGCAGCCGTGACACGCCGGCGGTGAGCCGGCTCACGGTGGGTGCGTACGAGCGGCCGTTGTCGTTGAGGATGATGACCGCCTTGCGGCCGGAGTGGCCCAGGTTGTTCAGGGCCTCGTAGGCCATGCCGCCCGTGAAGGCGCCGTCACCGATGATCGCGACCGTCTCCCGGCGGCGTCCCGAAGGTTTGCCGGTCCTGGCGGCGGCCTCCAACCGCAGGTCCTCGGCCATCGACAGCCCGTGCGCGTACGACAGCACCGTCGACGCGTGGCTGTTCTCGATCCAGTCGTGCTCGGACTCGGCCCGGCTCGGGTAACCCGACAGGCCGCCGCGCTGGCGGATCGAGTCGAAGTCGCCGTTGCGGCCGGTCAGCAGCTTGTGGACGTAGGCGAGATGGCCCGTGTCCCACAGGATCCGGTCGGTGGGGGAGTCGAACACCCGGTGCAGGGCGATCGTGAGCTCCACGATCCCCAGGTTCGAGCCGAGATGACCGCTGTTGCGCGCTACGACCTGCACGATCCGGTCGCGGATCTCCGAAGCGAGTTGCCCGAGCTGCGCCGCATCCAGGTCGCGCAGATCGGCTGGTGTGCGTATCGTTTCGAGCAGCATCGCGGGCGGGGCCTCCAGAGCGGTGGAGCGCAGGCCAGGGACGGAACCGGCGTTCCCGCCGGATCACGCTACCGCCTCGAAGGCTCGGCGCCCGAGCGGGCCGGACATACGATCCGTGACGTGGCGCCCAGATCACAACGTCGGCGCGACTTCCGTGAAGTGGCACGGCTGGGCGAACTGCTGGAGGCTCAACGCCTCGGCTGCGAGCTGGCCGGGTCCCCCCTTTACGCGACGGTGTTGGGCGCGGTCGGTGCCGATCTGGCGAAGGGCGGACCGTGTTGCCGACTGCTGTTGCCGTACGCCGGGTCATCTTTCGGCGACGCTGTCGTGCTGCGTTTCCTGGCAGGCGTCCATGCTCTCGTGCTCACCGGACGAGCACCTCGACTCGCGCTCCACTACCCGTCCGCCGGTGGTTCCCCGGGGCCCTCGCTGGAGTCGGATTTCCGGGCCGTCGTCGAGTCCCACGAGGCAGAACTGGCCGAGTCGCTTCTCAGGCCGGTTCAGACCAACGAGGTGGGACGTTGCGTCCCTCTGCTGTGCGGCTACCTGGTGCTCGGTGAGTCCGGTATGCCCCTCCGGGTGCTCGAGGTCGGGGCGAGCGCAGGGCTGAACCTCTGGTTCGACCACTACCGCTACGAAGCGGCCGGTCTCTCGGTCGGACCGGCCTCGTCGCCACTGCGTTTCGAGGAGCCGTTCACCGGTTCGCCGCCCGCCATGGACGTCATGCCGACCGTGGCAGTTCGACGCGGCTGTGACCTGGACCCGATCGATCCGGGCACGGAGGCCGGGGTTACGCGGTTGAGGTCGCTCGTGTGGCCGGACCAGACGGATCGACGTCTTCGACTCGACGCCGCGATCGACTGCATCCGGGGTGAGCCTCCCGTGGTCGACGCCGCCGACGCGCTCGAATGGACCGGTCGCCACCTCGCCGAAGCGGCCGAGGGGCTACGGACCGTCGTCGTCCACTCGATCGTGCTCCAGTACATGCCCCTGGACGTCAGGCGCCGCTTCGTGGAGACGGTCGAGGACGCCGGAGCGCGGGCCACCGACGACGCACCGCTCGCGTGGTTGAGGATGGAACCGGCCGGTGACGTGGCCGAGACTCGCATGACGACCTGGCCGGGAGGGACGAACCGGGTGGTGGCCACCAGCGGCTACCACGGGCCGCCGGTCAGGGTGAACGCGACGGATTGAGTTCCCGCCAGGTCGAGAACCGAGCCACCACCACACCCAGGAGCTTGGCCACGACCCACCCGCCGGCGAGAGCGACACCACCGAAGAAGGCGTCGAGCCAGTAGTGGTTTGCCGTGACGATGATGCAGAACAACGTCACCAACGGGTACAGCAACCAGAGGAAGCGGCGGCGACCCCGGCCGATGACCCAGATCATCGTGAGAGCGCACCAACTTGACCACCCGAAGTGCAGGCTCGGCATGGCCGCGTACTGGTTGGACACGGCAGCCGCTCCACCTTCGCCGAACTTCCAGAGTCCGCCCCACCGTTCGATCGTGTCGATCAACCCGTAGTCGTTGCAGCCCTGACCGATAGCGGCGCAGGCCCCGTAGGGTCCGTCCGCGTCGAGCAGGCGAGGCGGCATGAGCGTGTACAGGGCGAAACCGAACAGGGCCAGTGCGGTCGTCGCCGCCAGGACCGTCCGGGCGAAGGTGTACTTGCGTGGCGCGACCCGGAACGCGAAGACGAGGACACCGATGGTGACGATGAAGTGCGCGGTCCCGTAGAAGACGTTCCACGCCTTGATGAACCCGTTGAAGGGCAGGTTCAGGTACCAGTGCTGGATGCGTGGCTCGTGCCAGAGACCGAGGAACTTCTCGACCTTGATGATCCCCCGGGCGTGACGGAACGCGATCCACTTCGACTCGGGACCGGCCCCGAACGTGTTGCGCACGAACGAGTAGACGCCGTAGAAGACGAGTGCGATAAGCACCTCGCGCCACCACCGAAGCCCCGGCTCCGGCTCCTCGGTCTGCTCGTCGGGCAGGAATGCGTTCTCGCGGATCTCGAAGCTCATGGCCGATCATCCCCGGCGGGCTCGATCCGATCCCTGCCCCGGTTGCCGACCGCGAACGACGGCGCTCCGAGGAGGCTGACGACGAGGTTCAGGAGGTAGAGGAGGAGGCCCAAGGCGATCGCCTGGCTGCGTGGGACCCCCAGCGGATTCAGGAACAGCACGAACAAACCTTCGCGGACACCGAGGCCCGAGATCGATATCGGGAGCACCTGGGCGATCAGGACGGCAGGCACGAACGCGAGCAGAGCCGTGGGTCCGGCCCCCGACGGAAGGTTGAGAGCGCGCGCCGCCATGAGGGCGGCGCAGATGAGGATCAGCTGGTAGGTGAAACCGAAGCCGACGATCCGAGCGGCCTGGAGCGGCTCGCGCACGAGGTGCTGGATGCCGAACCGGACCGCCCCGGTGAAGCGTCTCCAACCCTCGTTGTGTTCGAGACGTCCCTCGATCCCCTTGCCAGGACGACCGGTCAGAACCAGGACGCCGACCAGGAGGAGGAGCGTGCCGAAGGCGACGCCGGCCGCCAGCCTGCTGGCCCTTCCCAACTCCCGCAGACCGGGGTTGACGACCAGCCCGGTGATCGTCATGACGGGGAGCACGATCCAGCCGGTCAACCGTTCCAGCACCACCGATGCGAACACCGTCGGCCCTTCACCGGTGTCGCGGGACAGGCGGCTGATCCGCAGAGCGTCGCCGCCGATCGTGCTCGGAAGGACGTTGCCCATGAACAGGCCGGCGAAGTAGAGGGACACGAGTCGTCGGAACGGGGCCGCGACATCCAGCGCGTCGAGGACGGCAGCCCAACGGACTGCCGACACGACGACACCCAACGCCGTGAGAGCCAGCGCCCCCACCAGCCAGGCGACCGTCTTGGCGGTCGGATCCGGGATGGCCTCGGACCAGTTCGTACCGATCTTCGTGACGAGCAGCCAAAGGAGGAGTGCGCTCACCGCGAGGCGTGCGAACAGGACCACCTGAGGGCTGGGGCGTCGGATGGCCACGTGTTCAGGCGAGTGGCGACGGGCCGACTGCGGGTTGGGGACGGTAGTCCATGCCCTGCGGTCCCTCTCGGCTCGGACGGGCGGAAACGTCCCGGGAACTTTATCGACGCAGGTTCCGTCCGATGGACGACGGATAGCCTTTCGCCACGCGGTGGACCCCGCCGCGAACGACACGATCCCCGGAGGACCGCTGATGCTTCCGACCCGACTCCGCTCCGCTGTGGCCGTCGTCGCCTCGGTGGCCGCGCTCCTCGTCTCCGGATGCGGGGTCGAACGTGCAGCGGACTCCGCCCAGGGCGCGAAGGGTGCGCCCCGGGTCGAGGCGGACGGTTCGACGTCGAACGGTGCGTCCTCCACCGTGCCCGGCCCGGAACGACCGGAGAACTTCGAGGGCACGGGCGGCGTCGTCTACCTCCGCAAGGCCGCCGACCACACCGCGTCCATCGAGTCGATGTCGGTGTCGACGGTCGTGGAGATGCACGGCTTCCCGATGGTCGGTGACATGAAGATCAGCGTCGAAGGGGAGTCCGACTCCGCGGCGAACAAGGCCCACCTGAAGATGGACATGGGTGACCTGTTCGGCTCGTTCGGCGGTTCGACCGGTCTTCCCGCGGATGCGGGCTCGATGGAGATGATCGTCGACGGGGACACGACCTACGTGAAGTCGGGCCTCTTCGCCCTGATGCCGGGTGCTGACCAGTCCAAGCCGTGGTTCTCCGCCCCCACCGGCAAGATCTCCGACAACAAGACCCTCAGCCAGGGCACGGCGGATCCGAAGGAACTTCTCGAGTTCATCCGCACCGCCGGCGGTGAGGTCACCGAGGTCGGACACGAGACGGTCCGTGGAACCGAGACCACTCATCTGAGCACCGTCATCGACATCGACAAGCTCGCCGAATCGGCGCCAGCGTCGGACAAGGCCGCGCTCGAGAAGTCGCTCGAGAAGCTGGGCGCCGCCGGCATCACCGAGTTCCCCCTCGACGCATGGGTCGACAGCGACGGACGCGTCCGCAAGATGGTCATGAAGATGGACATGTCCAAGGTCGGCTCCGGTCAGGTGGAGATGGACGGCGCCACGATGACGGTGACCGTCGAGATGTTCGACTTCGGCGAGCCCGTCGACATCGACGTGCCCCCGACCGACCAGGTTCAGGCCCTCGACCTGTCGATGTTCGGCAACTGATCTAGGAGCCGTTCAGCCTGCCGGCAGAGGTGGCAAGCCACGCGGGTAGATCGCTGATCGAATCGAGCGTCGGCACCGAGCCGTCGTGTTCGGCGATCTCGTGCGCCCAGGTGACGTGGTACGGGATGTGCACGGCGTGGCCGCCGATCTCG
>JAGQSN010000322.1 GCA_020439555.1 Acidimicrobiales bacterium
CGGTTGTCGGTCAGCCAGTGGGCGACGATCGAGTCGTACGACGCGACGACCCGGCCCGTCGCCCGAGCGTTGAGGTAGTCGCACGGCTCCAGGAACTTCGCCGCCTTGGCGTACACCTCGGGCCGTTCGTGACGGAGGAACAGGATGTGGCCGATCGGGTCCTTGCCGGAGTGGCTGGGCACACCACCGGTACGGGAGATCCAGCGCTGGAGGCGGCGCGGGTCGTAGCCGGACACGTTGATCGGGCCGGAAACGAGCTCCTTCATGTACGGCGCGCCGCGGGAGTCCATCCAGATCACCGCCGGGTAGATGTGGCGACCGTCGGCGTCGACCGGCACGGTCCCGGACCACTGACTGGTGATGGACACCGCCACGATCTCGGCGACCGGCACGTGGCCCGCCCCTGTCACGCGCTTCACCGAGGACGTGATCGCCGACCACCAGGCGTCGGGGTCCTGCTCCGCGGCGCCCTCACCCGCGATGTCCAGCGGCGTCGGCTCGAACTCGCTGGCAGCGATGGCTCCGTCGAGATCGACGAGGGCCGCCTTCGGGCCGCCGGTGCCCAGATCGATCGCCAGCACGTATTCGTTCGCCACGGGTTTGCCCCTCCTCGTTTGTGACCGGCGGCGACCCTAGTTGCGCCCGCTCTCGGTGGATGCGTCGCAGGCACGTGCTCGGATCGGCCCTCGGTTCCGTTGGCCGGTGCCGCGATGGCGTTGCCGCCGCGCGTTACCGTCCGCGCATGCGAGACCTGCTCCCCGAAACCGCTGAGTTGCCGAAAGCCGTGTCCCGTTTCGTCGGTGCCGGCTCCTCGCCACGTCGGAGGCCGTCGTCTCGGCTCGTCGTCGCCCTGGTCTGCCTCGGTCTGCTCCTGGCCGGTTGCGGCAGCAGTGATTCCGGCGACTCGGACCAGGGTGGTGTGCCGACGACGTCGACCACGACGACAACGGCGTCCACGACGTCGAGTTCGTCGGTGACCACTTCCCCGACGACCTCGACGTCGCCCGTCACCGAGACGACGGGGACCTCTCAGTCCACGACGTCAGCCGTCACCGGGGTGACCGCCGATCCGGCGCATTGTGCCGAAGCCGGTTCGGACCCGGCGAACCCCGACCCGGCCGCCCAGGCCGTGTTCATCGCGTGGACCCGGGGTGACCGGGCGTGCGCAGCTGAGCTGATGGCGCCGTCTGCGCTGGACCAACTGTTCGCCCGAGACGGAACCGGTGCCACCGACGTCTTCCAGGGCTGCAACGAGGTGACGGAGCCCGACCCCGCCTTCGACTGCGCCTTCACCTACGAGGGCGGAGCGACCCACTACACGATGGTGTTCAGCGCGACCGACGGGTGGCAGGTGAACGGCATCCACCAGGTGGCCGACTGAGTTCTCCTGAGCTGCACGGACTTTATCAATACTTGTTAAAGTCCGTGCATGTCCGGCAGGCTCTATGACCCGGTCGCCAACCCTTACGCACCCGGTGCCGGGACACCTCCACCGTCCTTGGTCGGCCGCGACCAGCTGATGCGCGACGGAGAGACGAGCATCCGTCGTCTCCGGTCCTCTCGGTCGACCCAGCACCTCATGCTCAGCGGACTGCGTGGCGTCGGCAAGACGGTCCTGCTCGCGAAGCTGTCGGCGATCGCCGAACGCGAAGGCTTCAGGGTCATCAGGGTCGAGGCGGTGGGCGGTGAGGACACTCTCCGTTCGTTCCTCCGCCAGGCCCGTCGGATCATGGAGGAGCTGGACAGCGGGCCGAGGGTCACCAGGGCGATCCGTTCGATCGACGCGGTCTCCTTGAGTCTCGCCGGGGCCGGGCTGACGGTGGGCAGGTCACCGCAGATGCCGGACCCCGAGGCGTTGGCCGACGTGGTGGTCGACCTCGCGTCAGCCGCCGCAGCACACGATCTGGGCGTCATGCTCGCGATCGACGAGGCGCAGATGATCGCGGCCGACGACCTACGCAGAATCGTCGCTGGGGTGCATCGCTGCGGGCAGGAAGGTTTGCCCCTGTGGTGCGTCCTCGCAGGTCTGCCGAACGTCGTCGGGATCGTCTCCAAGGCGGCGACGTATGCCGAGCGTCTGTTCACCGTCGGCCACCTCGGGCCTCTCGCACCGGACGACGTGGTCGATGCCGTGATGGAACCGGCGAAGGAGATCGGCGTGGATTGGGCCGCCGAAGCCACCGAGGAGATCATCGATCGGTCCGACGGCTTTCCGTTCTTCGTGCAAATGTGGGCGTACCACACCTGGAACGCTGCACAGGACGACCCGATCTCCAAAGCAGACGTCCAGCGGGCTTCCCCGCAGGTCCAGTTGGCCCTCGATGCCGCCTTCTTCACCTCCAGGATCGCCCGCATCCCCGAGTCCGAGATCGCTTACGTCCAAGCCCTCGCCTCCCTCGGTCCCGGACCGCACCGTTCGGGCGAAGTCGCGACCGCCGCCGGTCGAACGAGTTCCGGCGTGTCGGCTCTGAGGGACCGACTGATCAACGAGGGAGTGGTGTACGCCCCGCGTTACGGCTGGGTCGAGTTCGCCATCCCGCACTTCGACGACTACGTCCGGCGAACCCTGCCCGCCTCGGGCTGACGGCCGACGACGGCAGGAACCGACCGCCCTCCTTCGGTAGTCGCCGTAGGCTCCGGAAGTGGCTGCGCCGTTGGCACCTCCGGAACTCGACGCCCTCGTCGACCTGGCCGAACGGAGCCGGGTGGACGACTGGAGCCTCCGCGGTGCCCTTTGTCGCTACGCGCAACCCGAACCGATCAGGGCGGCAGCGGTGCTGAGCCTCGTGCGGCGCTGGGAAGCTGCGTTGCACGGATACCTGCCGGTCCTTCGCCGTGACGGTGCCGGTTACATGGAGGTTGTCGCGCACGCAGATTCGGTGGACTCCGCATCGGCGTCACCGCCGGCGCCCGAAGACATCGATCGGAGGTTGGTCGGTCTCTTGCTGATCGGGGAGAAGCTCGACGCGTTGGGCGACGTCGTCGCCGGTTGGGCGGTCGCACGCCAGGGAGACCCGCGGGAACGAATCGACGAAGCGGTCCGCGACGTGGCCGTCGACCTCGACATGCTCGGGGTGCCGGAGGAGGAACCGATACCGCGGGGGATGCGCGGAAGGGGCTGAACCTGCCAGTGGGTGGGAGCCGTGAGAGGCTGTCGGCCATGTCGGAGATCCACGCCGTCCCCGCGACCGCCGACGCCCTCGACGAAGCCGTCGACACGGCCGGTGCTCTGGTGCGGTCGGTCGCACAGACGGTGCGCGGCAAGGACGACGTGGTGCGCCTGGCGGTCGTGGCGCTGCTCGCCGGCGGACACCTGCTCATCGAGGACCAACCCGGTACCGGCAAGACGCTGCTGGCCAAGAGCCTCGCTGCATCGATCGGCGGGAGCTTCGGCCGGGTCCAGTGCACGCCTGACCTGTTGCCGGGTGACCTGACGGGTACCACCGTCTACTCGCCAGGTGACGGTTCGTGGACGTTCCGGCCCGGTCCGCTCTTCAACAACGTCGTGCTCGTCGACGAAGTGAACCGCACCTCGCCGCGCACCCAGGCAGCCCTGCTCGAACCGATGGAGGAGCACCAGGTCAGCGCCGACGGGACCACCCACGCGCTGCCCGAGCCCTTCTTCTGCATCGCGACGCAGAACCCGTTCGGTCAGATCGGCACGTTCCCGTTGCCCGAGTCCCAACTCGACCGGTTCACCCTGGTCGTGACGGTCGGGTACCCGGACCGGAACGCGGAGCGGGAGATCCTCACCGGACGAGGCGGCACCGACCGGTTCGGTGACGTCCACCCCGTTACGACACCGGAAACCGTGGCGCGGGTCGCCGAGTCGGTGAGACACGTCTACGTCGCCGAACCCCTCGTCGACTACGTGCTCGACCTCACCGCCGTGACACGCGCGCACCCGCGCCTCACCGTCGGTGCTTCTCCCCGTGCCTCGGTCAGCCTCCTCCACGCGGCGCAGGCCCACGCCGTCGTGTCCGGCAACCACTTCGTGACACCCGACGACGTACAGGCGGTCCTGGGGCCGGCCCTGGCGCACCGTGTCTCGATCGGCGGCACGGTGGACACGGTTGCGGCGCGCACGGTGCTCGCGGAGATCGCAGCGACACACCCCGTCCCGAGGCCGTGAGATCGGTGGAGTCGAACTCCGCCTCCTACGTGCGCCGCCACCGGCCCGTCGCACACCACAGTCTCACCCGTAGCGGCCAGGTCGCACTCGTCATCACGCTCTGCACGGTGCCGTTGGCGATCGGCGCTTCGGGGCCGATGTCGAGCGCCTCGGCGATCCTGGTCGTCCTGGCGATCGCCGTCGTGGTCGTCGTATCGGTCGTCTGGCCGACGATCGCCGTCCGTTCCTGCCGGGTCGAGGCTCGGACTCCTTCGGACGCGACCGTCGGCGACACGGTGGACCTGTCGGTGACGGTCCGGGGGAACGTGGCCGGAGTCGAGGTGAGGGTGCTCGATCCGCCGGGTCCCTGGCTTCGAGCAGAGGACGGCGTCGAGTCGAAGGTCGGCCACATCGCCTCCCGCCGTGGTGTCTTCGATCACGTTCGGGTCGAGGTCCGCACGACGGTGCCCCTCGGGCTGTTCTCCGCCCAGAGGGTGATGTGGCTGGACCTGCCGTCCCCGATCCATGTCGCACCCGTCCCGCTGGCGGTCGACTGGCGGCCGGGTGACCCGCCGCTCGAAGGCCGAGCGAGGACGGGCGGCCACATCGTCCCCTCCGGTGACCTGGTGAGGGCGGTGCGGCCGTACGTGGCCGGAGACCCGGTGAGGCTCGTCCATTGGCCCACCACGGCCCGCACGGGTGACGTCGTCGTGCGGGAACTCGAACCGCCGGTTCCGCTGGGGCAGGTCGTGCTGGTCGACCTGTCGGGTCTCGAGGAGCGGACCGAACAGGCCGCCTCCTACGCGCTCGGTGCTTGCCTTGCGGTACTCGATGCCGGTGGGATCCTGGTCCTCTGCACCGCCGAAGCCGACGGCCCGGTGACCGAGGAGGTCCCGAGCAAACTCGTGGCTCGTCGGCGGCTCGCGGCCGCCGTAGCAGGAACCCCTGGTACTGCTCCGGCGGGCTGGCCACTCGTGGAGATCGGCCGGTGAACCGCATCGTCCACCCGGACCGGCAGGGTCTCGCTTCGTGGTTGTTCGGGTCGCTGGTGCTGGCCGTCGCGGTCGCGCTCGGTGCCGCCGGTTCGGTCACCTCGACGACGAACGGGCAACCCGCGTCTGTCGGCGTGTTGGCGGGCGTCGTGGTCACGGTGCTGGCGATGTGGGGGCTGCCGTCGGTGTCGTTGCGCCTCGTCGTGCGCATGGCGGTGGTGACGAGCGGCGTCGCTGTGGCGCGGTTCGGAACCGTGGGGCCCGAGATCACGAACGGGACCCAGACGATCCTGTTGTGGATGCTCGCCGCGGTGGCGGCCCTGGTGCTCGCGGCGCGGGTCGACCATCACGCGGTCCCAGCCGCCGAAACGATCGGGGCTCCCCCAGCGGCCGACGCAGGTCCAGGTCGACCGGGCCGGACCGCTGCGCACATCGTCGTGGTCGCTGCTGTCGTGGTCGCGGTCGTGACGGTGCTCGCCCCGTACGCGGTTTCACGGGCAGGGAGGACGGCCGCCGCCGGGAGAGGACCGGCGTCGGCACCCGAAGCGGGCTCGTCGCTCCTGCGCTCGAGTGACTCGCTCGACATGACCACCCGTCCCGACCTGACCGACGACGTCGTGCTCACCGTCCGCGCCGATCAGGACCTCTTCCTGCGCGGCGACGTGTTCGACCGTTGGGACGGGCGTCGCTGGACGAAGTCCTCGACCGACAGGTACGCGCTCTACGAGGGCAACCGGGTGGTTCCGCCGCCGATCGACATCGGTGCTGTCGGCTCGGAGGTCGTGGAACAGACGATCACCGTCGAGGCCGGTTACTCGGACGTGTACTTCGCCACCCCGAGCGCCGTGCGGATCGACTCCCGGTTGCCCGTCGTGCAGACGATCGACGGTTCGCTGCTCACGCGGCGAGGCGCGATGGGGCGCGGCGAGACCTACCACGTGACCTCTCGCAGGGTGCCGCTCACGGAGAGCCTGCTGCGTTCGGTCGAAGGCAGCCCGATCCCACAGGTGGTCACCAGCGTCTACGCCGAGGAACCGGTGACCACCGACCGGGTTCGGGCTCTCGCCGACCGGATCGTCGCCGAAGCCGGTGCCGACTCGATCTACGACCGGGTCCGCGCCCTCGAGAACTGGATGGATCGGAACCTCGAGTACTCGATCGACGCCCCGACGTCACCGAAGGGGACCGACGTCGTCGACGACTTCCTGTTCCGTTCGAAGATCGGTTGGTGCGAGCAGATCGCGTCGAGCCTCGTGGTCATGGCCCGTGCTCAGGGCATACCGGCGCGGTTGGCCACCGGATACGTGATGGACGAGCGCGACGCGCTGACCGGGACCTACGTCGTTCGCGCCCGCAACGCTCACGCCTGGGCGGAGATCTGGTTCCCGGAGGTCGGTTGGGTGCCGTTCGATCCGACGGCCGGGGTGCCACTCGCTGCCGGGAGCCACGACGAGGACACCTTCGCCGACCGGATACTGCAACACCTGGTCGAGGTGGTGGTCGGCGTCGGGGTGCTGGTCCTGGTGCTCGTAGGCGGTCGACGTCTTCTCCGCCGGTGGATGCGTCGCCGCGCCGATCGCCCTCGCACATGGGCCGCCGCCGCGGACCGGCGGCTGAACGAGATCGGCGCCAAGGCCGGGACGCCCCGCCATCCCGGCGAGACGGCCACCGCGTACGCCCGGCGCGTCCAGTCGGGACTCAGGTCCGCGAACGGACCTCCCGGCCGGAGCGAGGCAGCCGACGGCAGACCAGCGGAGGTCTTGGACCTCGTTGCGGTCGGCGCGGTGATCGACGGTCACCTCTATGCACCGGTCCCGCCGGGACCCGAACGCGACGCGATGGCCGACCAGGTCCTCGACGCGGCCTCCCGGACCGAACACGCCTCCGGTCCGTCAGCGCCCCTCGAATCTGGGTGACCGACGCGAACGGAAAGCGTCGATCCCCTCGGCGAAGTCAGCGCTCTCCCAGGCACGGTCGAACGCTGCTGCGACATCCGGGTCATCGCCCAGCGGCGCTTCGAGCTTGTTGAGCATCAACTTGTGACCGGCGATCGTGAGCGGTGCCAACTTGCCGATCTGTTCGGCCCACTCGACCGCCTCGTTCAGCGAGCCTGTTCGGTTCACCATGCCGAGACGCTTCGCCTCGGAGCCCTTCACGACCTCGGCGGCCAGCAGCACCGCCCGTGCCGTGCTCGGCCCGAGGAGGGTGGCGGTGCGCTGCACCGTCCAGTGGTTCACCATGAGGCCGAGCTTGGCGGCGGGGATCCCGAAGCTGGCGTCGTCGGCAGCGACCCGCAGGTCGCATGCGACGGCGAGTTGGGTGCCGGCGCCCAGCGCAGCACCTTCCACGGCGGCGATCGTCGGGAAGGGGACGTCCCGCAGGCGATCGAGCACTCCCTGGAGGAGAGTCGCGAACGATGCGTCCTCGACACCGGTCAGGTCCGCCCCGGCGCAGAAGTGGCCCCCTGCGCCGGTCAGGATCAGGACCCTCGTCGGACGGTCGATCGCGCTCTCGATCACCGCCGTCAGTTCCTCGAGGTGGGCGTGGTCGACGGCGTTGCGACGCTCGGGGCGGTCGAGGGTGACGATCGTCAACGCTTCGTCGAAATCGGCGAGAGGTCGGACCTCGCGGTGCACGGCCATGGGGGCTCCTCGGAACTCGGGGGACCTGCCGAACCTATCCCTGCCCCGCGCACCGCTCCCGAACCCGAGAAGTTCCCCCTCCCCGGCGAAACGGCGTAGTTCCTCGTCGCATGGCGACGCAGAACTACGCCGTTTCGGTGAGGGAAGGGGGTCAGTAGTTGCCCGGGAGCAGGCGACTGAAGTTCTCGAAGAACACGTACAGCGTCACCATGAACACCGGGAACCCGACCAGGTACGGCGACCAGGTGACCAGTCGTTGGGCGCGGCTCGGGGCTTCCTCGTTCGAACGGAGGCGACGACGCAGGAGACGCTGCACCAGCCAGGTGAGGAACCAGACCGCTGCGCAGACGAGGCCCCATGCGAACGTCGGCCACTTGGCAGCCGGCTCGCCGCTCAGACCGCCGTCGACGGTCGCGAACGGGTCGTTCTTGTCCGCCGCCGCCCGGACCTTGTCCTGACCAGCGATCGGCGGTGCCGGCTCCCCCTGGAGTTCCGCGTAGACGATGTAACGCTCCTTGAGGGAGTACTTCGGGTGGCAGGCGATGAGCGTCACCCGGTTGTCGCCCTTGTCCT
>JAGQSN010000323.1 GCA_020439555.1 Acidimicrobiales bacterium
CCGCGGCGCTTCAGCTTGGACGTCGGTGTCAACAGGTCGGAATCGGGCAGCCACTCCTCGCCGAGGACCTTCACCTTCTTCACCCGTTCGGCGTTGTTGAAGTCGGCCATGACCTCGGGGAGCTGCCGTTCGATCTCGGCGATCACCTGCTCGTTCTCCGCCAGATCCTGGAGGGAGGAGAACTCGATGCCGTGTTGCTCTGCCCACTTCGGGGTCGTGTCGGGGTCGAGGACCACCAGCGCCGACACGAACGGCCGCTTGTCGCCGATGGCGGCAGCCTGACCGACCAGCGGGATCAGCTTCAGAGCGGCCTCGAGGTTGGCGGGACTGATGTTCTTGCCGCCGGCCGTGATGATCAGTTCCTTCTTGCGGTCGACGATCCGCAGGTATCCGTCCTCGTCGATCTCGCCGATGTCCCCCGAGTGCAGCCAGCCGTCGACGATCGTCTCGGCCGTCTTGTCGGGGGCGTTCAGGTAGCCCTGGAACACGTGGGGCCCACGGCAGATCACCTCTCCGTCGTCCGCGATTCGTACTTCAGTGCCGGGAACCGCCGGGCCAACGGTCCCGGGCTTGATCTTCTCCGGTGTCCAGGTCATGGCACCGGTGTTCTCGGACATGCCGTACACCTCCGACATCGGCACGCCGATCGCGCGGAACCACATCAGCAACTCCGCGGGGATCGGAGCGGCGCCGCTGATCGCCGAGACGATCTCGTCGAGGCCGAGGAGCTCACGGATCTGGCGGAAGGCCACCTGGTCGAGGAAGTCCCAGGTCGCCCGGTCCTCCTCGGTGTCGGTTCCCCACGACTTGCGCAATGCGATCGGCTTGGCCGCCTCGATCGCCTCCGCGAACTTCTCGGCCTTCTCGGGGTCCGAGTTGACGAAGGCCATGACGCCGCTGTGCATCTTCTCCCAGACCCGTGGGACGCCGAACATGATGTGCGGCTTCACCTCCGCGCTGTACGCGGCGATCTGGGCGGGTGCGGGGCAGCAGGTGACCTGATAGCCGCGGATGACGTGCTGGTAGTGGCTCGTTGCCCGCTCCGCGATGTGTGCCATCGGCAGGTACGAGACGAGCCGCTTGTCGTGCACTTCGGGCTCGTCCATCGGCAGCAGTTCGCGCAGGGTCTCCGCCATGAACACGGCGTTCTCGTTGGAGATCATCACGCCCTTGGGCGGGCCGGTCGTGCCGGAGGTGTAGATGATCGTGGCCAGGTCGTCGGGGTTGCCGCGGTCGGCTTCGGCTGACAGGTCGAGCGGGTCGTGGCCGAGGAGGTCGTCGTAGGTGAAGTCGAAGTCGAGGTCCCCCGGCGCGACCACGCCCAGCGAACGCAGCGACGGGAGAGCGTCGCGGACCGGCGCGAAGCGTGCGAGGAACGAGTCGTCTCCGACGAGGCCGACCTTCGCCTCGCAGTGGCCCACGAGGTATTCGATCTGTTCAGGGGACGACGAGTTGTAGATCGACACCGGCGTGGCGCCGATCATCAGGGCCGCCATGTCCGCGATGTGGAACGGGATCGAGTTGGCCATCATCAGGACGACACGGTCTCCGGGGCCGACGCCGAGCTCGCGCAGGCCCGCGGCGGCGCGTGCCACGTCGTCGGCGTACTGCTGCCAGGTGAGGCTGCGCCATCCTTCGCCGTCCTTCTCGCGCAGCGCGATCGTGTCCGGTGTGGTCGCGACCGTTCCGAGGAATCCTCGTGCGATCGTCTGGCCTTCCACGCGTTCGGTAAGCGAGGTCATGGCTGGTCTGCTCCCAGTGTCTCCGGTCAACCGCTCCGAAGGAGTGCTTCGGAGCGGTTGACCCTAGGAGACGAGAGGGGACCTCGCTCGACGGTCGGGTTGCGAGGAGCGGGACGGGTGGTAAGACTGCACTTGACCGATCGGTCTAGTTCGATCTCGTTCGAGTCGGCCCACGAGGGCCGGAAGGGAAGTAGGTCTCATGCCCACAGCTGTGATCGTCGACGCTGTCCGCACCCCGGGCGGAAAGCGCTACGGCAAGCTCTCCGGTTGGCACCCGGTCGACCTGGCCGCAGAGACCCTGCGTGCCCTCGTCGAGCGCAACAACCTCGATCCCGCTCTCGTCGAGGACGTGATCATGGGTTGTGTCATGCAGGTCGGCAACCAGTCCGTCAACGTCGGGCGTTCCGCCGTGCTGGCTGCCGGCTGGCCCGACACGGTGCCCGCCACCACCATCGACCGCCAGTGCGGCTCCTCCCAGCAGGCTGCGCACTTCGGTGCCCAGGGTGTCATCGCCGGTGCCTACGACATCGTCGTGGCCGCCGGTGTCGAGATCATGTCGACCACCCCGATGGGTGCGTCGGTCACCCCCGGCAGCTTCCCGATGGGCCCGAAGGTGATGGAGCGCTACGCGCCCGTCGGTGGCATCGTCATGCAGGGCACGTCCGCCGAGATCATCGCCCGCAAGTGGGGCCTGACCCGCGAGGACCTCGACACCTACTCGGTGCAGAGCCACCAGCGCGCCGCGGCGGCCACCGCCGAGGGCCGTTTCGACAACGAGATCGTCCAGGTCGCCGAGAAGATCTACGACCGTGAGACCGGCAACGTCACCGAGACCGGTGAGATCGTCAAGGCTGACGAGGGCATCCGTCCCGACTCCAGCCTCGAGAGCCTCGCCAAGCTGAAGCCCGCATTCGACCCGGAGAACGGTGTCGTCACCGCCGGCAACTCGTCGCAGATCACCGACGGTGCGTCCGCCATGTTGATCATGAGCGAGGAGAAGGCCAAGGAGCTCGGACTCCGTGCCCGTGCCCGTTTCCACAGCTTCGCCGTGACCGGCGTCGACCCGATCGAGATGCTCACCGGGCCGATCCCCGCCACGAAGATGGTGCTCGACCGGGCCGGCATGACCCTCGACCAGATCGACCTGATCGAGATCAACGAGGCGTTCGCCTCGGTCGTGCTCGCCTGGGAGAAGGAGTACAAGCCCGACATGAGCAAGGTGAACGTGAACGGCGGCGCGATCGCCCTCGGTCACCCGCTCGGCTGCTCGGGCGCCAAGCTCATGGCGACGCTGCTCAACGAACTCGAGCGCACCGGTGGCCGCTTCGGCCTCCAGACGATGTGTGAGGGCGCCGGCATGGCCAACGCCACCATCATCGAGCGCCTGGACTGATCCACAGCCCGTAACGCCTGACGAAATGGCGTAGATCCTCGTCGCTCAGCGACAGGGATCTACGCCATTTCGCTTTCTCGGGGTGGCGGTAGCCTCAGAACCGTGGGTTTCACCATCTTCAAGATCGTTCTCGCGGTCGCCGCAGCGTTCGTGTTCCTGAAGGTGGGGATGACGATCCTCGGAGGTTTCGCCCGACCGGTTCCACCACCCCCGGACCCCGGCGAACTGCGACGGGTACGGCTCACCTACGAGTGCTCCGTCTGCTCCACGACCGTGCGGATGACGATGGCCAACGACGAGGTGCCCGAACCCCCACGTCATTGCATGGAGGACATGGTCCTGGTGACGTCGCCGGACGACATCTGACCTTCGCCCGTCCGATCGCGCCCCAACGACCGAAATGGCGTAGTTCTCCGTCGCTCCGCGACGAAGAACTACGCCATTTCGGGTGGCTGGCGACGTTGGAGAGTGTTGGAGGGTGGGGGGTCGGTGGCGCGAAGCACGCTGTGAGCGCGATCTCCACCACCAAGCACGCGTTTCCACAGGTTGTGGAGAAGTCTGGGGAGAGTCACAGGCGTGTAACTCCCCCGTAACCCGGGGTTGGGGACCGTGTCGACTAGCGGTACTGGGTGGCGGCGATGATGCCGGCGAGGATGAGTCCGAGGCCGACGATCAGCCACACGTTGCTCGCCTCTCCGCCGATCACGCCCATGTAGTTCACGATGATCAGCAGGGAACCAAGGATCAACAGGCCGAACATGAGGGCCGGAACCCACCAGGGACTGGGCATGTCGACCTTGTGGGAGGGCGGTGTGTAACGCCCGCTGCTGAAGGAGATCTCGTCGTCGTCGTGGGACTTCTTCGAGCGGGTGGCCGAAGGGGTCGCCTTGGCGTGCGCGGTCGCGCCCCCCTTGGGGGTGACCCGCTTGGAGACGACCTTCTTGCGGGCGACGGGTGCGGCGGGCTTCGCCTTCGAGTCGTCCTTCTTGTTCGGGACCTCGTCAGCGGTCGAAGTGCTGTCGACTCGATCGTCGCTCGGATCTACTTCTTCAGCCTCGATTGCCTCGGTGGATTCGGCGTCGGTGGACTCGTCGGCCATGGTTCGACACGTTAGTGCCGGGCCGTCACGCTCCCGATCCAGCGCCGATGTGGAGAACGGATGATCGAACGGGGCGAGGTCTTGTGCAGGGTCGAATCGGGGTGGGTCGGGGACCTTGCCTACGGGTAGCGTCGCCGTGATGGGCCGCCGGGTACTGGTGATCGACAACTACGACTCGTTCGTCTACAACCTCGTCCAGTATCTCGGTGAACTCGGTGCGGAACCGATCGTCCGCCGCCACGACGAGATAACCGTGGAGGGCACTCAGGACCTCGACCCCGACGGGATCCTCATCTCACCCGGTCCGGGTACCCCCGATGACTCGGGGGTGAGCATGGCGATCATCGACCGGTTCACGGGGAAGAAGCCGATCCTGGGTGTCTGCCTCGGGCTCCAGTGCATCGGTCAGGCCTTCGGCGGAACGGTCGCCAGGGCACCCGAGATCATGCACGGCAAGACCTCGTTGATCCGACACACCGACACGGGGGTCTTCACCGGTCTGCCGCAGCCGTTCGAGGCGACCCGTTATCACTCGCTGATCGTGCTGCGCGACACCGTCCCGGACGTGCTGGAGATCACCGCCGAGACCGACGACGGACTGGTCATGGGGCTGCGGCACCGTGAGGCACCCACCGAAGGCGTGCAGTTCCATCCCGAATCGATCCTCACCGCGGGCGGCCACGACCTGGTCGGGAACTTCCTCGCTCAGGTCGACTCCTGGTCGGCGTCGGCCTGAGCGAGAGTTCCCTGCCCGTCATCGGCGCAGGCGAACGAGATCCTCAGTGGCTGAACTCGAGCCAGCCGCCGTCGCGTGAGGTGGTCGCCACGAGAGCGCCGTTATCGGACATGTAGCCGTAGGCGGACTTCGACGGTCCTGCAGTCAGATCCTCCCGAGACGTTCCGGATGACCACGCGTCGATGATGTGAACCGGTCCCGGCTTGCCGAACCCGACCCAAGGCGGATCCAGCAGCGAATCGATCCCTTCCTTCGTGTAGGTGGCGAAGCGCCCGTTGGGCGTGACGGTGATCGCGAGGAGATCGCCCGCATACGTGTCGAAGACGCGAGGGCCGCCCGTGCCCACATGGACGAGCTCGCTCGCGATCACACACGACGCCGCGAACGGGGCAGAAGGACAGCCCTGCTCACCGTCCCCGACGGAGCGCTCGTGGGTCAACCACGCTGCGCCTCCGTCGGAAGCGAGGACCGTGGTCCCGTAGAACCACGATGCGGAATCGTCCGTGTAGGTGGCAAGGGTGGTGTCCGAGGGAACGTGAACGAGAGTGACACCAGCGTTGAAGTTGCCCTGGTCCGTCGCGACGTAGTCCGTGATCGCCAAACCGTTACCAGAGCCTGACAGTCGGTACTCGACCGTCCGGCCGGCGATGCCGTACGGCCGGTCGTGAACGGATCCATCGGCGAGGTCGACGATCCGCAAGGTCGAGGCGAAGTGGTACATCACGGTGTCGCCGTCGTCGGATACCCCCAACACCTCGGCGGTGGTGCCGGTCGGCCTCGGATGGTCGGTCTCGACCGGTCGGATCACCCCGGTGACGACGTCCTGGGTCTGCACGGTTCCGTCTCCCCCGACGAATGCCCGCGCGCTCAGATCCGGTGACAGCAGGCCGGTGGACGTCGAGGTCGTGCCATTCACCCACAACGTGTTGGTCCCGACCAGCACTCGCGAACCATCTCGACTGATCGCCTTCGGCACGCCGGCCGGAAGGGCATCGACCGCTCCGCTCGTCCGGTTCACGCGCCAGTTGCCGGCTCCGGGCACCACGGGACCTGCGGCGGTGGCGCTCAGCACGACGTATTGGGCGTCGCCGGACATCATCTTGAAGTTCGCGTTCGCACCTGGCGTGGCACGGGTCGTCACGTTCGGGTGGTTGATCGGTTGACATCCGGCTGCGAGCAAGGTTCCCGTCGTGGCCGCGAGCACGATGATCATCCTGCCGAAGCGCTTGGTCCTGAAGGTCCGCACGGTTCCACCTTCCGATTCGGTAGTCCCCCCTCGGCCGGCGGCTGCCGGTCGGCTCCGAAACACTAAGCGCGATCCGTCGAACGTGCCTCGTGCCACACCTCGCCGCGGTCCGACGTCGACTTGGCCCGGCTCACATTCCGCCTTCGGGCACCTCGTCGGTCGTGGTCGTCGCCGGGGTGGTGGTCGTCGGCGGCGTGGTGGTGGTGGTCGGCGGGTTGGTGGTCGGCGGACTCGTCGTCGGAGGGGAAGTGGTGGCGGGCGGCTCGGTCGTCGCAGGTGGCTCGGTCGTTGTGGCAGCAGAAGCCGCCCCAAACGTGAGGTTGATCTCCGTGTGCAGCGGATAGGTGCCCGGCGCAGGCAACTGCTGGACGACACGGCCCACCTGATCGGAGTCGGCGACCTCGATCGGGTGGACGGCGACGTTCGTGAAGCCGAGTCGGGCCAGTTCCGCCTGGGCCGCGGTGAGGACCTGTCCGGTGAAGTCGGGGAGGACGCCTGTGTCGTCCGGTTTCGAATAGGTGAGCGTGACGACCGAACCTTCGTCGGCCATCGAGTCACCGGCCGGGTCCTGCCGGATGACGAGCCCTTCCTCGACGTCGGACTCGACAGGGTCACCCTTCACCTCGAAGCCGAGCGCCTCGAGCTCCGCTTTGGCGTCGTCGAACTTCTCGTTGACGACGTTCGTCACCTTGACCCGCTTCGGCGAGTCGTCGAACACCCCGAGTTGACGGGCGAAGAGGAACAGCAGCCCCGCCAGGACCAGCAGCAGAGCGACAACGGCGGCGAAGAACCAGCCCGTCCGAGTCGGTTCGGGCGCTTCGTGACGCTCGACCGGGGGCCGAGCCACTGCCGGGTTGCCTTGCGGAGGAGTTACGGGCTCCCGACGCCGACCCGTCGCTGCGCCCGCCGCGGCGGCCGGAGCCCCGGCCTGCACCTGCTTGCCCTCCACGAACCGGAGCAGGTCCGCCCTCATCTCCTTGGCGTCCTGGTAACGGCGGTCCGGGTCCTTGGCCAGCGCCTTGGCGGTGATCGCGTCGTAACCGGCGGGCAGGTCCGGCACCTTGTCCCGCAGAGGCGGAACCGGTTCCTGAACATGCTTGTACGCGATCGCCACCGGACTGTCGGCCGAGAACGGTGGCTTGCCGGAGACCATCTCGTAGAGGACGACACCGAGCGAGTACAGGTCGCTGCGCGGGTCGACGGGCTTGCCCTGGGCCTGCTCGGGGGAGAAGTACGTAGCGGTGCCCATGACCGAGCCGGTCTGGGTGAGGTTCTCGTCAGCGCTCGAGGTCATCGCCCGGGCGATGCCGAAATCGGCGACCTTGACCTCGCCGTTGCGGGTAAGGATCACGTTGCCGGGCTTCACGTCCCGGTGGACGACGCCCTTGGCGTGGGCGAAGCCGAGCGCCGAAGCGACGTCCGCCGCTACCCGCGCAGCCTGTTTCGGGCTGAGGGGACCGTCGTTGCGGATGATGTCGGACACCGTCCGGCCGTCGACGTACTCCATGACGATGTAGTACGTGCCGCGTTCGCGTCCCCAGTCGTAGACGCCGACGATGTTGGGGTGGTTCAGGTTCGCCGCTGCCTGGGCTTCGCGCTTGAAGCGGGTCACGAACGACTGGTCGCGCGCGTACTCGGCGAAGAGGATCTTGATGGCGACCGGTCGGTCGAGGAGGCGGTCGCGCGCGAGGAACACTTCGGCCATCCCGCCGCGGCCGACCCGGCGTTGTAGCTCGTAGCGGTCGTTGAGTACGACCTGTTCCCGGTTGGCCATTGCCCCTCCAGCCTATGAGACGCCGTCCGGGCCGGACGGTGACGGGGGCGCCATCAGTTCCCTCCGGGCACGGTGGTGGTCGGCGGAGCGGTGGTCGTGGGGGTCGGGGGAGCGGGCATCGGTTGGAGAGCGGTCTCGATGACCTGTTTCGCGATCGGGGCCGCGACCCGGCCGCCCGTCTGTTCGCTGAGACCCTCCTGGCCCTCGACGATCACCGCGACGGCGATCACCGGTGGCTGGCCGGGCGGTCCGGCCCAGGCGACGACCCACGCGTGCGAGCGCAGCGGCCGACCGGAACCGAACTGGGCCGTGCCGGTCTTCGCCCCGACGTCGACGCCGGCGATCTGGAGCCGGGTGGCGGTGCCCGCAGCGACCACCTGGCGCATCGCCTGGCGCATCGTGTCTGCCGTGGCGGCGTTGATCGGCTCGCGCCATACCTTCGGGTCCTTGCGTTCGACCACGTCTCCCTGCTGGTCGATGACCTCGGCGACCACGTGCGGGACCATGACCTTGCCGTCGTTGGCGATCGCAGCGGCGGCCATCGCCATCTGCAACGGCGTGGACGCCACCGACCCCTGGCCGATCGCCGCCTGGGCGAGGGTCGGCAGCTGTTGGGAGAAGTCCTCGTCGGGGAACACCGACGCCACGGCCGGGAGGTCGAACGGCGGGACCTCGTTGAAACCGAAGCCCTCGGCCCCGGCGATCATCGCCGGGCCGCCGATGTCGAGTCCCATGCGAGCGAAGGAGGTGTTGCAAGACTTGGCCAGGATCCTGAACAACGTTCCGCCGCACAGTTCTCCGCCGTAGTTCGGCAGCGGGCGGGTGGTCTGCGGGGGCTTGAAGCTGCTCTCGACCGGGTACGTCGGGCCCTCAGGTGTGACCTTGCCGGTCTGCACGCCGATCGAGCCGGTGATGATCTTGAACGTCGATCCCGGCGGGTAGATCTCCCGGTACGCACGTGCCAACAGCGGCTTGCCTGGCGTGTTCTCCAGGAACCTCTTGATGTTGTTCGCCTTCTCCAGGTCGTGGCTGGAGAGCGGGTTCGGGTCGAAGCTCGGGTAGCTCCACAGGGCGAGCACACCGCCGGTGCGGGGATCGAGGGCGACGACGCTTCCACGGCGTTCGCCGAGCGCAGCGCGGGCGGCCTTCTGGACGTCGGAACGGACCGTCAGCTTGAGGTTCCCGCTGCGGTCCTTCTCCTTGAACAGGTCCGTCACGTCCTCGACCTGCTGGGCGGGTGTGCGCCCGGACAATTCGGAGTTGTACGCCGACTCGAGGCCCGTCGCGCCGAACGAGTAGTTGAAGTAACCGGTGATCTGGGCGTACAGGTCACCCTCGGGGAACTCGCGCTGCAGCTTCTTCTTCGTGTTGATCGGGACCGAGCGGGCGATGACCACTCCGTCGGCCGTCGCGACGGTCCCCCGCGGTTCGCTGAAGGCGACATCGATCGGGCGACTGTTCCCCGGCTTCTCGTTCAGGTCGGGGGCGTCTACGACCTGGATGTAGTTGAGCTGCACGAACAGGGCGCAGAACAGCAGCATCAGGAACACGCCGACGCGGCGAATCGAGCGGTCCATCAGTGCACCGCTCCCGCCTTGGCGCGGCCGGTGCCCTGCTGGCGTGCCTCCCGTTTGGTGACGTCGTCTGAGGTCCGCAGCAACAGTGCGATCAGGACGTAGTTGGCGACCAGGGCGGAACCGCCGTAGGACACGAACGGCAGCACGACGCCGGTCAACGGCAGCAGGCGGGTCACGCCGGCGATGATCACGAACGCCTGGAACCCGAGCAGCGTGGTGAGGCCGGCGGCGAGCAGCTTGTCGAACGCGTGGTCGGCACGGGTCGCGATGCGCAGCCCGCATCCGACGATCAGCAGGTACGTGATGAGGATCGCCGTGGCACCGAGCATGCCGAGCTCCTCGCCGATCGCGGCGAAGATCATGTCGCTCTCGACGACGTACACCTTGTCCGGACGGCCGAGGCCGATGCCGGTCCCAGTGATGCCACCCCAGGCCATCGCGTACCAGGCCTGGATCGTCTGCCCACCCCGGCCCAATGCTTCGGGCCACGGATTCAGCCACACCCGGACACGGGTCTGGACGTGGGCGAACTGGGTCCAGGCGCCGTAGGCGGCACCACCGAAGAGCACCGCGCCGACCGCGGGATAGGCGGGTCGCCCGGTGGCGACGTAGAGCATCGACATGAACAGGACGAACAGCAGGAGCGACGAACCGAGGTCCTTCTGCATCGTCATCACGAGGATCGCGACGCCCCAGGCGAGAAGAACGGGCCCGAGGTGTTTGAGGTCGGGGAGAAGCGGACGGAACTTCGGCCAAGTGGCCATCGACAGGAGCTCGCGCTTCTCGACGAGGTACGAGGCGAAGAACAGGGCGAACGCGATCTTGGCGAATTCGCCGGGTTGGAAGCTGATCGGCCCCACGGCCGCCCAGATGCGGGCGCCACGGATGCTCACCCCGATTCCCGGCACGAGCGGCAACAGGAGCAGCGCCAGGCCGATGAGCAGGAACGTGTAGCGGTATCGCTCCAGGTCGCGGGCGCGGCGCACCACGAGCAGGGTGAGCGTGAAGCCAACGATGCCGACCGCCGTCCAGGTCGCCTGCAACGCCGCGAGGTCGGGCTTGAGGCGGACGATGAACACGTAGCCGATCCCGTTCAGGAGGGCGACGAGCGGCAGCAGGAGCCCGTCGGCGTCGGGGGCGAGTCGGCGTACAGCGAGGTGGGCGAAGAGCAGGAGGCCGCCGATGACGGCGAGGAACGGGCCGATGTTCGCCGGCACCGACGACGTCTGACCGAGGCTGGCCAACGTGTAGGCGCCACCGATGATGACGAGGACGAGCAGGATCAGGCCGAACTCGGCCCGGCGCCGCACACGTCCCATCAGGGTCGGGCCGACGGCCCGGTTGATCCGTCCGACGGCGGTCACGGCCCGCCCGGCGCGACGGTGGTGGTCGGCGGTGGGGTCGTGGTCGTGGTGGCGCCGCGCCGTGTCGTCGTCGTGGTCGTCGGTTCAGTAGTGGTCGTCGTCGCAGGGGCCTCGTTCTCCGCCGAGTTCGTCACCTTGTTCACGTAGCGACGGGCGGCGGCTTCGGAGGAGAACTCCTTGCCGTTCTCGATGTCGTCGCTGAACATCGGCTGCACGTCGTCGCGGGTGACCTCGGTGCGCATGACGACCTCGGGTTCGAAGAACAGCACTCCGCCTGGCTTGCCCCGGAACACCGCGACGTTGTCGCCGTCGTAGGCGACGAAATATGACTTGCCGGCGGACCAGCCGACGGCGAGGACGACCGCCCCGGCGACACCGAGCAGGAGCAGGACGAAAAGCGCCACGCGCCAGGTGAACCGGCGGGCCCGAGCATGGTCGAGGTCGCCGAACAGGTCCTCGGTCTCGGAGTGGTAGTCGTCGTCGGAGGCGGGCAGCGAGCTGGTTCGCCCCGCGAACGGGTCGTCCGCGCCTGGGGGGCCTTGGCCGCCGCCATCACCGGATTCTGCGAGCGCCATCGCTTCGGCCGTGGCGGCCTCGCGGGCGGCGAGGATCTCCGACGCGCGCTGTGAGCGGCCTCCGTCGTCGACGACGTCCACGACGACGACCGTGATGTTGTCCCGTCCGCCCGCCTCGTTCGCGAGCCTCACGAGCTCTGCAGCGGCCTCGTCGGGGTCCGCCAGGCGGCGCAGCACGGCACCCATCTGCTCGGCGCTCACCTCGTTGGAGAGGCCGTCGGAGCAGAGGAGGAAACGGTCGTTCGTGAACGGAAGTAGGCGGTCGGTGTCCACGTTCACGTCGACGTCGATACCGAGAGACCTCGTCACCACGTTGCGCTGTGGGTGGACGCGGGCGTCCTCGGGTGTGAGCTGACCGTCCCGGACGAGTTCCTCGACGAGGCTGTGGTCCTCGGACAGCTGCACGATGTCGTCGTCCCGGAACAGGTAGAGACGGGAATCGCCGACATTGACCCAGGCGATCTCGTCCCCCTCGACGCTGTCGACGAGCTGGATCGCCACGAAGGTCGTGCCCATGCCGTGCAGGGCCGGGTCGGACCCGGCCTTCTCGAAGATGCGACGGTTCGCCTGGCGCACCGCCTCGATGAGGCTGCCCAGGTCGGGCTCGGTGGCGAGTTCGGCGACGATCTCGACCGCCATCGCAGATGCGACTTCGCCCCCCTGGTGCCCGCCGATCCCGTCCGCCACACCGAAGAGGTTCGACTCGGGGTGGACGAGCGGCGCGTCCTGGTTGACGGCACGCACCTGCCCCACGTGCGTGGAGCTGCCTGCTCGGAGGATGGTCATACGAGCTCCATGACGGTGTTGCCGACCTGAAGCCGGTCCCCACGGTGCATCGGCTGCGGCCCCTGCACCTTCTTGCGGTTCAAATAGGTCCCGTTGGTGGAACCGAGGTCCTCCACGAACAGTTGCCCGTCTCGGGCGAACACCCTTGCATGGATCTGGGAGGCATACGTGTCGTCGATGGTGACGTGGCAGCCAGCGGCCCGGCCCACGGTCAACTCGTCGGTCAGCGGGAACCGGCGGCCACGTTGGGACTCGGGTTCGACGACCGACAGTTCGACGGGAGCGGAGCGACGTTCGATGCGTTTCGCCTCGCGTTTGGCCGCTTTCGCGTTCGTTGCGACGACCTTCGGACCCCGGATCTCGACCCACACGGCACGCAGAACACGCAGGAAGAAGAGGTAGACGAGCGCCAGCAGGCACAACTTCAGGATCGTGAGGAGCTGCTGGTCCATGT
>JAGQSN010000324.1:0-174 GCA_020439555.1 Acidimicrobiales bacterium
TGGTGATCATCTTCTCGGCCACGGGGCGGATGGCCTTCGCCTTCGCCTCGGTGGTGGTGATGCCCTCGGCGGCGATCAGGGACGCCACGAGGTTCGCCATCATCAGACGCTGGTGTGCGGCGTCGCCGCCGAAGCGGCGGCCCTTCTTGGGGGTCGCAGGCATGTCACTCCATC
>JAGQSN010000324.1:250-2511 GCA_020439555.1 Acidimicrobiales bacterium
CCAGGAGGTCGTCCTCGCTCTTGCGGAGAAGCTCACCCACGGTGTTCACCTGGGCACGCTTGAGGCAGTTGCGGGGACGCTCGGAAAGGTCGAGGTCTTCGATCGGGGTCTCCAGCTCGGGCGAGGCAGCCATCGTGGCGCTGGTCTCACCGAGTTCGAGCGTCGGCGGCTCCTCGCTCATCTCCGCCACGAGCTGCACGAGCTTCGTGAGGGTGTCGCCGGCGGAGGCGAGCGCGTCGCGGGGAGTGATCGAGCCGTCCGTCTCGACGTCGAGGACGAGACGGTCGTAGTTCGTGTCCATCTCCACGCGGGTGGGCTCGACCAGGAAGGTCACACGGCGCACCGGCGAGAAGATCGCGTCGACTGGGATGACACCGATCGTGTTCGTGCCCTTGTCGCGATCCGCCGACAGGTAGCCACGGCCCCGCTCGACGGTGAGGTCGAGGGCGAGGCGACCCTTGTCGTTCAGGGTCGCGATGGGCTGGTCGGCATTCAGGACCTCGATGTCGGAGGTGGTCTGGATGTCGGCGCCGGTGACGGTCTTGGGACCCCGCACATCGATGCGGAGCGTGACCGGTTCGTCGGACGTGGACGTCAGGACCAGGTCCTTCAAGTTCAGGATGATGTCCGTGACGTCCTCGGTGACGCCGACGATCGTGTCGAATTCGTGGAGTGCGTCGTCGAAACGGACCGCGGTGATCGCGGCACCGGGGATCGACGAGAGCAGCGTGCGGCGCAGCGAGTTGCCGAGCGTGTGGCCGAAGCCCGGTTCGAGCGGGCTGACGGAGAAGCGCTGACGGCTGTTCTCTTCCTCACCGACGGGCTCGACCGTGGGGCGCTGAATGACCAGCATGTGACCTTCCTCAGGACTAGATCGGTGGGGAACTACTTCGAGTAGAGCTCGACGATGAGCTGCTCGCGCACGGGCACGTCGATCTGTGACCGCACCGGCAACTCGTTGACCGTGACCTGGAAGCCACCGTCGCCCACCTCGATCCACGCCGGCTTGAGCCGGTCGATGGTGTCGAGGTTGTGACGAATCACGATCATCTGGCGGGGCTTGTCCCGCAACGAGACCACGTCACCCTTGCGGACGCGGTAGCTCGGGATGTCGACGCGGCGACCGTTCACGTTCACCATGCCGTGACTCACGAACTGGCGAGCCTGCGGGCGGGTCGACGCCCAGCCTGCGCGGAACACGATGTTGTCGAGACGCTGTTCGAGCATGCGGAGCAGGTTCTCGCCGGTCACGCCCTTCTGGCGCGACGCCTCCTTGTAGAGGTTGGAGAACTGACGCTCGAGGACGCCGTAGATGTACTTGGCCTTCTGCTTCTCCTGAAGCTGGAGCAGGTACTCGGACGGCTGGCGGCGGCGGCTGCGGCCGTGCTCGCCGGGCGGGTAAGGCCGCCGGTTGAGGGCCTTGGAGCCCTTCTCGTTCTCGTAGATGTTGACGCCGAGACGACGCGAGATCTTGACCTTGGGTCCGGTGTAACGAGCCATGGTTCCTCCGACCTCAGATCCGGCGCCGCTTCGGCGGACGGCAACCGTTGTGGGGCATGGGGGTGACGTCCTTGACGCCGGTCACCTCGATGCCGGTGTTCTGCAGTGACCTGACCGCGGTCTCCCGACCGGACCCGGGGCCCTTGGCGAGAACGTCGACCTTGCGGACACCGTGCTCCATCGCCCGACGGGCGGCCTGCTCGGCGGCCTGCTGGGCGGCGTACGGGGTGCTCTTGCGGGACCCCTTGAAACCGACGTTGCCGGCGGACGCCCAGGAGATGACGTTGCCCTCCTGGTCGGTGATGGAGATGATCGTGTTGTTGAAGGAGCTCTTGATGTGCGCCACCCCGTAGGTGACGTTCTTGCGTTCCTTGCGGCGGGGACGACGTGCCCCCGGCTTGGCCTTGGCCATTACTTGCGCACCTTTTTCTTACCGGCGACGGTCTTCTTCGGGCCCTTGCGGGTACGGGCGTTCGTGTGGGTGCGCTGACCGCGCACGGGCAGGCCCTTGCGGTGACGGATGCCCTGGTAGGAGCCGATCTCCATCTTCCGCTTGATGTCCTGCTGGATCTCGCGCTTCAGGTCGCCTTCGACCTTCAGGTGCTCGTCGATGTAGGCACGGATCCGGTTGACCTCTTCGTCGGTCAGGTCCCGGGTCCGGGTGCTCTCGTCGATCCCGGTAGCGGCGCAGATCTGCGACGCGGTGGTCCGACCGATGCCGAAGACATAGGTCAAGGAGATGACGAGCCGCTTCTCGCGGG
>JAGQSN010000325.1 GCA_020439555.1 Acidimicrobiales bacterium
GGGCGGGGTGGGCAAGACCACGACGTCCGTGAATCTGGGAGCATGCTTGGCGGAGTTGGGGTATCGGACTTTGGTCGTGGACCTGGATCCGCAGGGCAACGCCAGCACCGGGTTGGGCATCAACATCAGGGGCCTACAGGCTTCCATGTACGACGTCATTCTTTCGGACGTGCCGATAGAGGACTGCGTCGAGGCATCATCGGTGCGAAACCTGTTCGTGGCGCCGGCCAGTTTGGACCTGGCAGGCGCGGAGATCGAGTTGGTGCCGGCCTTCAGTCGGGAGCTTCGTCTCAAACAGGCCCTGGCAGAGGTTCGAGACGACTACGACTTCGTTCTCATCGACTGCCCACCTTCGCTCGGACTGCTCACGATCAACGGAATGGCGGCAGCAACCGAGGTGCTGGTCCCCATCCAGTGTGAGTACTACGCACTAGAGGGCCTGGGTCAGTTGCTCCGTAACGTCGGATTGGTGCAGAAGAACCTGAACCCCGCTCTCGATGTGAGCACCATCGTGTTGGTGATGTACGACGCTCGGACCAAGCTGTCCGATCAAGTCGCGGCCGAGGTGCGGGCCCACTTTGGCGAGAAGGTTTGTCGAATCGTGATCCCGCGTACGGTCCGGTTGTCCGAGGCACCATCGTTTGGTCAACCGATAATCGCGTTCGATCCGACTTCGCGGGGTGCGATTGCATACCGCGAACTGGCGAAGGAGGTAAGTGGTGGCCCGGCGTAGCGGATTGGGTAAGGGACTTGGTGCCCTCATCCCGAGTGAGGTCGCCTCGGCTGATCAAGATGCCGCTCTCAGGGAGTTGGCCGTATCTCAGATCGCGCCGAACCCGAATCAACCACGTAACCACTTCGACGAGGAGGCGCTCGTCTCGTTGACAGCGTCAGTGTCCGAACTCGGAGTACTGCAGCCCGTGCTGGTCCGACCGGTAGGACCGGACCAGTACGAGCTGATCGCTGGAGAACGGAGATGGCGAGCTGCCAAGCGAGCTGGTCTTCAGAACATTCCGGCGATCGTCCGCCGAATCGACGACATGGCGTCGCTCGAGCAGGCCGTCGTAGAGAATCTGCACCGCCAGGACCTGAATCCGCTCGAGGAGGCCGCCGCCTACAGCGGGCTCATCGAGGACTTCCAGCTCTCGCACGATGACGTCGCACGTCGAGTCGGTAAGAGCAGGTCCGCTGTCTCCAACACCCTTCGCCTGCTGCAGCTCTCGGCTGGAATCCAGCGACTGTTGGTGGACAATCAGATCACCGCCGGGCACGCCCGGGCATTGCTGGGTACTCCTGACCGGGCGTTCCAAGAGGCACTTGCTCGCCGGTGTGTGGCTGAGCAGTTGACTGTTCGGGATGTCGAGGAAGCGGTTCGAGCTCGAACCAACAGTACTGACGGTGAAGCGGAGGACTCCGACGAATCGCCGGCGTCCCCGGCTTCGAACCCGCGAGGCGCCACCAGTCGCCTTCGTCCGCCGGGCCTGCTCGAGTTGGAGGAGCTTCTCTCGGATCGCCTGGACACCCGGGTCAAGGTCTCGATGGGTGCGAAGCGGGGAAGGGTGACCATCGACTTCGCATCTCTCGAAGACCTCGAGCGCATCTACAGGGCGATGACCGATCCTGAGACCTGAGAGTTGAGGTAGAGGCTCCGCCGCCTAGTCGAGCGGTCAGCTCAACGTCACCCTTTTCCACAGCTTGTGAGGAAAGTTGTGACTAACCCTTCCCTTCACCACGAAGGTGACACCTGCCACATACCTGAACCCTTAGCCTCGACTCTCGATGGAAGCCGCAGGTCAAAGTCAATTATCGAACATGAGTTCGCAAGGAGTAGGGAGATGTTCCCGGACGCGACGATGGGGACCGGCCGGGCCGATCCCCATCGTCGCGTGGTAGGTCGTACTTGTCGGGCCGACGTTGCTCGGCCGAATCTCGGAGGCTGAGTCTCAGAGGAAGCTGTCGAGGCGGTCCAGGAGACCGGCCTTGCCCGAGGCACCCTGGAAACGGAGAGCCGGCTCCCCACGATCGAACACGATCAGCGTCGGGATCGACATGATGTCGAACTGGCGAGCCAGGTCCGGGTTCTCGTCGATGTTGACCTTCGCGACCGTGATCTTGTCGGCGTTCTCGGAGGCGACCTCGTCGAGGATGGGCGCCAACTGCTTGCAGGGGCCACACCACTCGGCCCAGAAGTCGACCACCACGGGCTTGTCGGCAGTGGCGATCTGTTCGGCGAAGTTGGCCTGGTTGAGGGTTGTGATGGCGTCTGCCATGACTGTGGTTCTCCTTGGGTGTGGTGACCGGGTCAACCCGGTCCGTCGCTCGGGTATTCCCGAGCGATCAGGTCATGAATGGACGTTGGCTTCGAGCCAGCGCTCGGCGTCGAGTGCGGCGGCGCATCCGGAACCAGCGGCGGTGATCGCCTGGCGGTAGGTGTGGTCCTGCACGTCGCCACATGCGAACACGCCGTCGACGTTGGTTGCCGACGCCATCCCGTCGCGGCCGGTCAACAGGTATCCGTTCTCGTCCAGGTCGAGTTGACCGGCGACGAGATCGGTGTTCGGACGGTGACCGATCGCCACGAAGAGACCCGTGACAGCCAGTTCGGACCGTCCGCCGTCTACGGTGTCCTCGAGAACGACACCCGAGACCTTGGTATCGCCGTGTATCTCGACCACCTTCGAGTTCCAGTGCATCTCGATCTTGGGGTTCGAGAGCGCCCGGTCCTGCATGATCTTCGATGCGCGGAGCTCGTCACGGCGGTGGATCATGTGGACCTTGTCGGCGAACCTGGTGAGGAACGTCGCCTCCTCGACAGCGGAGTCCCCACCACCGACGACAGCGATCTCGTGACCCCGGAAGAAGAACCCGTCACAGGTCGCACAGGTCGACACACCATGTCCGATCAGCTCCAACTCCTTGTCGATGCCGAGCATCAACGAGCGGGCGCCGGTCGAGATGATCAGGGAGTTGGCCCGGTACGTGGGCTCTTCCGCTGCCGGATCGCCGACCCACACGCGGAACGGGCGCTGTGAAACATCGATCCGGCTCGCCTTCTCCAGACGAACCTCTGCACCGAAGCGGACCGCCTGCTCGCGGAAGCGCTGCATGAGGTCGGGACCCATGACCCCTTCGGGGAAACCCGGGAAGTTCTCGACCTCGGTCGTCAGCATCAACTGACCACCGGGCTGGTCGGACGTGTTGGACGGCTCACCCTCGAGCACGAGCGGGTCGAGGTTCGCCCGGGCCGTGTAGATCGCGGCCGTGAGCCCGGCTGGTCCGGACCCGATGATCAGTACGTTGCGGATGTCGGTCACGTGTTCTCCGAAGACGAAGGTGTGTAGGGCTAAACGTCACCCCGACCGGACATCTTCCCGCTGCTGGCGGGGGTGGATCGAACCGGACTCGTCGACCCTGTCAGTCGATCGGGGTGGTCTTGTTCGCTCGACCGAGGCAGAAGAGCCCGGCGATGGTGAAGACCACGGCGATCGCCAGGTAGAGGATCCAGATGTCGCCCGGCATCCAGTTCGACCAGGCTCGCGTGATCCCAACCATCAGAAGGACGAACGCCGCCGTGCCCAGAACGGCGACCACCAAGCCGTAGACGAGACCACGAGCAGCGATCTGTGCCGGACGTGTGGTCTTGTCCCGCACCTTGGCGATCGTGTCGACGACGGTGTCGGCGGCCTGCGCCGACCACTCGGCAGGGATCAGCCCTCCGCGAGTCGTCGAAGGTGCATCTTGGGAGGGCAACGCCATGATGAAACCCTACTTCGCCACGGTTCGCGCCACGTCAGAGCAGTCGCCGGCGGTGGAAGCGGATCGTCAGCGCAGGAACGTGAACGCGGGATTGCAGGCGGTCGGGTCGACGGCGGAGATCAGCGACGACGCCTTCGGTGTGGGCTTCAGCAGGTCGAACTCGTAGACGAGCAGCGTCTGATCGCCGACCTTGGCGAGAGCCTGTCGGTCCGGTGCCGTGCCGATCCCCTGCGCACCCATGATGGTGGCGATCTGGTTCGCGCACCGAATGACGGACTGTGTCGTCGGGGCGAGCGTCGGGCCTGCGAGTCGTCCCTTCGTCGGGATCGAGTCGGCGAGGAACGTTCTGAGGGCTGCGTTCGTGTCGAAGCGGCCGACGTAGATGATCGACGCCGGGGCGGAGGAGGTGTCAGCGGGTTTCGAGCCGCCCGTTGAGCCGAGTACCACCGACTCCGAAGTGGTCGGGGCGGCTGCAACCGTCGTCCCGTTGTCGTCGTCCCGTCCGGACCAGACGAGTCCGACGCCTATTGCGACCAGGACCGCCACTACGGCCGCTACGGCCCAGTTCGGAGGAAGGTTGCGAACTCTCGTTGCCCGCGGGGACAGGGGAGTGGGAGTCGAAACAGCGGAGTCGTCCACTGCCGTCGGGTCATCGGCGCGCTCGAGCGCCGTGTTCACGAGGGTGTCGATCGTCGGGGCATCCAGCGACGGAACCGGAGTCGTCGAGACGATGTCTCGTGCAGCCGAGAGCGACCGAGCCCGGGCGGCTGCGACGGGGTCGTCCTGGAGTCGGCGCTGCACGGATGGCTCGGCCTCTCCGTCGATCGCGGCGGAGATCTCTTCGTCGGTGAGGGGTGAGGGGAACTCTGTCATGGCCGTTCTCTCGGACGTTCCGGGGACTCGGTCCGGTTCCCGTCTGCCGCCATCTTGTCGGCGAGGTGCGCGCGTCCTCTGGCGATCCTGGAGCGAACCGTGCCGGGCGGGATGTCGAGCACGGCGGAGATCTCGGCGTAGTCGAGGTCGCAGAGGTCACGAAGGACGACGGCGGCCCTGAAGTCCATCGGCAGGTCGGCCAGGGCCTCGTCGAGGAACTGACGGTCCGTGACGGTGCTCTCCACCAGAGGCGAGTCGTCCACGACCTCGACGGGTACTCCGTCGTTCTCGGGCAGTCCGACGAGAGGTCGGCGCCGTCGACGCCTCAACTCGTCGAGGCAGGAGTTGGTGGCGACCCGGTAGACCCAGGTCGAGAACCGTGACCGACCGTCGAACCGGGGCAGTCCTCTGACGACAGCGATCAACGCCTCCTGCGTCGCGTCGAGTGCGTCCGCGTCGTTGCCTGTGATCCGTCGGCAGAGCGCGTGGATCCGTGGTTGCTCCTCGCGCAGAAGCCGTTCGAGTGCCCGTGTGTCACCTGCCTGCGCCGCACGGACCAACTCGGACTGGTCGGAGTGGAGGTGGGAGGGGGTCATTTGCCTCTTACGACGACGTCGGAGATCTGAACGGCGTACGAGTTCCCGAAGCGCGTGGCTCTCGTGAACCAGACCAGCACAGCTTGGCCGTCGGTGGACGGTATCGACACCTCCACGGCACCGTCGGGAGCGTCGTCGATGGATGCCACGCGTCCACCCCAGTCGGCCAGTGTCGCCGGAGGACGCCCTTGGGGGCCGAGGTTGGGTGCGACGTAGACCTCTGCGTTCCATCCACCCACCGGCGTACGCATGTCGATACCCGTGACCGCACGTTTCTGGTCGAGAACCACGTAGAAACCGACGCCGGCCTTGTCGGAACCACCGCTCCGGAACTCCGGACCCGGGTACGCCTCCGTGCGCCAGACAGATCCGTGGTCCGGGTCCACGAGGTTGGGCAGAAGGTCGTCCTTCTCCGAGCCGTTGTCCCCGTCGGGGTCGAACGAGCCGACTCGGGTGACCGTCAATGCCGAGCCCGACCGCTTCGACGAACCGAACGGTGATGGCGCGAACGCCCCGTATGCAGCGAGCAGAACTCCGATCACAGCCAGGGCGACGACCGTGAGGACCCCTCGGCGAGGGCGCCTTCGTGGTTCGGTCCGAGCCTCCGGCGGTGGTGGGAGCGTGGACCCCGACATGACCACCCGGTCGGCGGTCGGAGCGGGTGGGGCGGAGTGCTCTCGCCGCGGCGGCGGAGGCGGCGGGATCGCGTCGACTCCCGGGGTTCGTGGAACCGGCGGAGGACTGGTCGCCGCCCGGCCCGCGTCGGCGAGCGCGTTGCGCATCTCCGTGGCGTCGTGGAAACGGTCCTCGGGTCGTCGTTCGAGCGAATGGACGATCACGCTTTCGAGCGCCGGAGGGATGTCGGGTCGGAGTCGGCGCGGAGGTACGGGGTCGCGGTGCAGGCGGGCGAAAGCGGTCCCGGCGTCGGTCTCGGCGAGGAACGGGACCCGTCCGGTCAGGGCCTCGTAGAGGACGACTCCGAGCGCGTAGAGGTCCGCCCGCCCGTCCATCGCCCCACCTTCGACCTGCTCGGGGGCCAGGTACTTGGCGGTGCCGATCATCGAACCGACCTCGGTCATGTCCGAACCGTGGGCGGCCTTGGCGATGCCGAAGTCGGCGACGAGCACTCTCCCGTCCGCCGAGAGGAGGATGTTGGCCGGTTTCACGTCACGGTGGATGAGGCCGGCTGCGTGCGCGACGGCGAGGGCGTCTGCCACCTGCGTTCCCACTGCGATGGCTGCGTTGAGCTTCAGCGGCCCGAACTCGTCGAGGTCCGCGCGAAGCGTCGTGCCGGACACGAGCTCCATGACGATCGCGTCGATGTCGCCGTCGGCCACCGTGTCGTAGACGGAGACGATCGACGGGTGCGACAGACGGGCCGCGGCGACGGCTTCGGCCCGGAACCGACGGACGAACGAGTCGTCACGGGCGAGGTGACGGTGCAGGATCTTGACTGCGACTCGACGTCCGAGGAGTTGGTCGGTGGCCTCCCAGACCGTTGCCATCCCACCCGCGGCGATGACCTTGTTGAGTCGGTAACGGCTCGCCAGCAGACGTCCGGAAAGGTCGTCCGTGCCGGTGCCGGCGAACGTGTCAGCGGGAGCCACAGTCCTTCGACGCTATCGCCCGCCCCGGAAACGCTCCGATCGTGCCAGGGTGGCTACGACGTTGTTCGTTCAGTTCGGTTGGTGCCACGCCAGACCCAGGACGCCCGGGCCGCCGTGCGCGCCGATGACCGGGCCGATGGTCCAGATCTGAACCTTGTCGCGGGGGTAGCGCTCGGCGATCAGATCGAGGAGTTCCTCGGTGTCGTCCGCGTTGCCGCTGCACAACGCCAGCGTGTCGAGTTGCGGTTCGGCGAACACCCGGTCCCGCAGCCATACGAGCGCCTTCTTCCGGGTGCGAACCTTGGCGGCCTCGTGCACGGAGCCGTCGCTGATGTCGACGATCGGCTTGATCGACAGCATCGATCCGAGCATGGCCTGAGCACCGCCGATGCGGCCGCCCTTCTTCAGGTTGTCGAGCGTGTTGAGCGCTCCGTACACCCGTGACCGGGACCGCAGGTCCTCGAGCATCGTGATGATCTCGTCGGCATCCTTGCCCGCGGCGGCGGCCTCGGCCGCCGCGATCACCTTCAGGCCGAGGGTCGCCGTGATCGACTTCGAGTCGAATACTCGTACGTCGATCTCGTCGCCGATGGATCGCTTCGCGTTCTCGGCGGACTGGACAGTGGCGGACAGGTCACCGGAGATGTTGATGACGATCACCTGGTCACCTTCGGCACCGGCTGCCCGGATCGCCTCTTCGAAAGCTCCCGGCGACGGGGCCGCGGTCGCCGGCAACGTAGGCTCTGCGGCCATCTTCTCGTAGAACTGGTCGGCCGTGAGTTCGATCACGTCCACGAACTCCTCCTCACCGAAGCGGATGGTCAGCGGGACGATGCGGACACCGAGCGAGTCGGCCTGTTCCACCGTCAGGTCTGCTGCGCTGTCGGTGACGATCTTGACGGTCATGTGGGATCCGGTCCTCGTTCGTTGGTGCCAGGTCGGTCGGACTTCGACCCGGCTTTGGGGTCAACGGTTACATCTTCGTCCTCGATGAAGACGTCGTCTGGTTCCTCGGTCGTCTTGTCGGTCCGCGCGCGGGTCGGGTGCTGGCTGCGGGATCGTGCCCGCCTGGAGCGACGGATCCTGAGGATGTGACGACCCCACCAGAGCGCCAGGAACCCCGCCGCACCCAGTGTGAGCACGATGCCGACGCCGGACACGGCGGTCGAGCGGATCGTGTAGGCGGATTCGGCGAGCGTGATCGCACCGTCGGGGGTGGTGATACGGACCTGCATCGGGATATCTCCCGAGGTTCGGACCCGCACGGGGATCGGGACGGTCGTCCGCCCGGGTTCGATGACCACCTCGAAGTCCGAACGCTCGAACTCGATCCGATTGGACGCTGAGAGTTGGATGCGAACCCGCAACGGTTCGTCAGCACCGGACTCGATCGGGAGGGGAATGTTCGCATTCCGCGTACCGAGCGTGATCCTGTCGTTGGAGGACGTGGTGATCGACCGGTAGGTGGATCGGAGCGAACTCTCTATCCGGGCGAGGGCTGAGAGTCGCTGCGAGGAGGTGAGTCCTGCTCGTTCGCTGCGGGCCATGGCCTTGTCGCGTCCGGTGGCGTCCTGGGCTTCGCCGACCTGCATCGTGGCGAAGCTTCCGGCCTGTGCGACGAGTCGTTCTCGGGCCCTGACGTAGGTTCCCATTTCCTCCAACTCCGGGGCACTGAGTGCCATCGGGGTCGTCGTGGCCGCCGTTTCCCCGAACAGTGTCGACAGGCTCACCGGTCGGACTGTCATCGTCCTGCCGTCGAGTAGTCCCAGCAGGTTCTCGAGGACGGCGAGGTCGACGGTCCGCGGGTCGACCTCGGCGACGGTGGCACTGCCGGTCGCTCCGGCGATCGTGGCCTGGGCACTCGAGTTGGCTACCCAGCGGCGTGATGCGAGGACCGTGTCGGAGGCCTTGCCGGTCGGAACGTTCGACGCTGCGGCGACGACCGAGAACGAAGCGTCGACTCCGAGGAGCGGCGTGGGCACGAGGGGCGCGTCACCGATGAGACTTCCCGAGGGGACGATGAGGTGCTCGACCCCAGCAGACCGGAGCACTTCGACCGAAGGCGCGTCCAGGTGTCGGGGCAGCCACCAGGTGGTCGATCCGGGACGGTCCAGCAAGGCCCGCAGCACCTCGTCGCCGAGGCGAGCCTGGGTGGGGATCGATCCGCTCAAACCCGCAGCGGTCAGGGACGCAGGGTCGATCTCCACGAGCGGTGCTCCCAGGAGCTCCGTTCGGTCACTGTCCGCCAGTCGCCGGATATCGCGCACGAGCGAGCGGCCATCGGGCGTCCTGGCCGTCGACTCCAGGACGTCCGGGTCGACCGTCAGCGTGACGGGAACGTCCGGATGGTCTTCGAACAGTTCGATGACCGGGCGGACGACGTCCGCGTCGAGAGCGGTTTCGTCGGCGTCGTCGGGACTCAGGTCCAGGAGGAACGCGACGTCGGCCGTGGGTGCCGTCACCTCCGGGGAGGGTCGACGGATCAGGTAGGTGAACGACGTGACGAGGTTGGCGCCGTCGGAGCCCCGGAGCCGGATCCGGACCGGGTAGGTGCCGGCCTCGGTGAGGCGCCAGGCCCACGCGCCCGCGTCCGCCGGTCTGTCCTGACCGCGGTCGTAGAGGTGGATCGTGAAGCGAACCGTCTGACGAGCGCGGTCCGCCAGCGGGATCGTCTCGAAGGTGGCAGCCGGGTCGCTCGGCGGGGTTCCACTGTCGGGGAGGCCTGCCCGAGTGGTTATGCGGTCGTAGATGTCGACCGCCACATCGCCTCCGTCGGCACCGGTCACCTCGAGGGCGACGGTGAAGCGACCGTCCGGTTCGACTTCCGACGACTGCCGCAGGACGGTCAGCCGGGGCGTCGACTCCGCTGGTTCGTCGGTGCTGTCCTGGGCTCTCGCCGGAACGGTGGTGAGCAACGCCAGTGCGACCACGGCGGAGAGCAGGACGGTCGCTCGGTGAGTCAGCAGGCGTGTCCGTCGGCCGAGGGTCCGGAAGCCGTTCATGAAGATGAGCCCAACGGGTAGGTGAGAACGGTCAACCAGTCCGGCTCCGGAACGAATCCGCACGAGACGTAGAGGTCGTACGCGCGTTGGTTGCGTTCCTGGGTGTTGACCAGAGCCTCGACAGCTCCGGCGCGGCGAAGTTCCGCCAGGGACTCGGCCACCATCGCTCGTCCGAGTCCCCGGCCTTGGTGGAGGGGATCGACGGCGAGTCGCTGGAGGTAGCCACGTCGGGCGGCGATTCCGGTGACCGAGTAGCCGAGCACGGATTCGGAACGTCGACCCAGGACACGGAACCGGCTCGATGGCGTGGCGTGGATCGCGTCGTCGAGGCCGTCGGAGTCGAGGACCCAGAAATCGTCGAACGCGCGGGCGTCGAGGGCCAGTACGGCGTCCCGGTCGCGTCGTCTGCCTCGTCGGATCGGAACGTCGGGCCGCAAGGCCGGGCACCGGAGGAGGTCGTGACGCAGCAGGTGCAGGCGTTCGTGCTCGACGAACCCGTTGGCCAGGAAAGGTTCGAGCTCGTGACGATGGAGAGCGCTGGTCACGACCCGCTCGGTGTTCCGAAGACGAAGACCGTCGAGATGCAGGGCGACGTCGTGGGCGGTCGGCGTCGGACGGTTCGGTGTCGGGGAGAGCAACGCCACCCGCTCGTCGCCGCGCCAGGTCGACGTACGCAGCGACGTGTGCAGGTGTCGGCGTCGGTCATCGACGGCCATCTCGGAACCTTGACGGGGTGGGGGACCGGTCGCTCACGCGCCCGCGACCCTACGACCTGGACCGGCCGTGGCATCGACGCAGCGCCTCCCTGGGACGGCGGACGCCCCACGTAGCCTGGCTGTGATGGCTGCACCGCTGCTGTACGCGATCCACACCCGGTTCTTCGACCACGACACCGGATACGGCCACCCCGAACGTCCCGCTCGACTGCGCGCGGTCGACGACGGTATCGACGCCGCAGGGTTGCGGGCCGCGATCGTGCCGGTCGTGCCGACACCCGCTGACCTCGATGCCCTAGCTCGGGTCCACCCGCCCCTCTACCTGCGTGCCATGGAGGAGTTCTGCGCGAAGGGCGGTGGCTACATCGACGGCGACACACACGCGGGGGCGGCGTCCTGGGAGGCAGCGCGGCTCGCCGCGGGTGCCGGTTTGGACGTCGTGCGGCGTCTCGAATCGGGTGAGGGACGGGTCGGCTTCTGCGCGGTGCGGCCCCCGGGACACCACGCGACCGTCGATCGGGCGATGGGGTTCTGTCTGATCAACAACGTCGCGGTCACCGCGGCCGACCTGGCCGCGCGGGGTGAGCGGGTGGCGATCGTCGACTACGACGCCCACCACGGCAACGGCACCCAG
>JAGQSN010000326.1 GCA_020439555.1 Acidimicrobiales bacterium
CCCGTGGCCGAGAAGATGATCACCAAGGCCAAGAAGGGTGGTCTCCACAACCACCGTCAGGTCGTCGCGTACCTGAACGACAAGGAGATCGCCGCCAAGCTGTTCGAGGACGTCGGCCCGCGGTACGCGGAGCGCAACGGTGGCTACACCCGGATCCTCAAGCTCGGACCGCGTCAGGGCGACAACGCCCCGATGGCGCGCATCGAACTGGTCTGACACCGCACACGACGCCGATCTCGGTCCGAACGGGGCCCGGGTCGGCGTCGTTTCGCGTTTTCGGCCTGCTGTAGGTTCGGCGCCCGTGACCCTGTTCGATCCAGCGGAGGTGCAGAGCGAGCCGACCGGCCCCGCCGGTCCGACCGAGCGGATCCGGCTGGTGGTCGCGTACGACGGGTCCGGCTTCCACGGTTTCGCGGTCAACGAGGGGGTGCGGACCGTCGGTGGGACGCTCGCGGCGGCGTTGGGGACCGTTCTGGGGTGCGAAGTGGACATCACCTGTGCGGGGCGTACCGACAAGGGCGTACACGCCCGGGCGCAGGTCGTGACCTTCGACGTCGAACGTGGGCTGGCCGAACTGCCGTCCCTGATGCGGTCCGTGAACAAGATGTGCGGACCGGCGATAGCCGTGACGGCAGCGGACGTCGTGTCCGACGATTTCGACGCCCGGTTCTCCGCTCAGGCACGACGCTACCGCTACAAGATCGTCAACCGTCCCGCCCCGGACCCGTTCCAGGCGCACCTCGCGTGGCACGTGGCCGAAACGCTCCACCTCCCGGCGCTGCAGCTCGCGTGCGACCCGTTCATCGGCGAGCACGACTTCGCGGCGTTCTGCCGGCGGCCGAAGCGCCGTGACTCCGAGCCGGCCTCATTGGTTCGGAAGGTCACCGAGGCGACCTGGTACGACGATGGCGGGGGGGACCTGCGCTTCGAGATCGAGGCGAGCGCGTTCTGCCATCAGATGGTCCGCTCGATCGTCGGCACGATGGTGGACGCAGGTCGGGGCCGGCTCCATCCCGGCGACATCATGGGAATCATCCGGTCGGGCGACCGCAACCGGGCGGGTGACCTGGCCCCGCCGCAAGGCCTCACCCTCTGGAACGTGCGTTACCCGGGCTGGTCGTCGGGCGACTGAGAGCCCCGCCGGCGGGAGGTCGACCCCCGGTCAGTGGTCGTGGCCGTCTCCGTGTTCGGTGTCGGTACCGCGGGCGGACTCCAGGTACCACCTGCCGTCGACCCGTACGACGTCGATCTCCTCCCGATAGCTGCCGTCCTTCGACATCAGCGTGAAGGTGGCCCGATCAGCGGTGGCGGTGCCTGCGGTGATCTTCGGATCCGAGTAGATCGACGTCGTGCGGGCACGTTGCGACGGGGTGGCGTTGGCCACGACCTCCGACGTCGCCCATTCGCAGTAGCCGTCGGCCTCCCGGCCGTCAGCGGACGCCATCGTGTCGATCGCCTCCGGGCTGCGCAGCTCGCAGTCCCCGGCCAGGTCGTAGTCACGGTTCGCCGCGACGTGGGCGTCGACCACTGCCCGGGCCGTACCGAACCCCGGCCGGGCCTCGTCCTTCGAACACGCTGCGGCGCCACCCACCAGCAGGAGTCCGATCGAGAACGCGGCGACGGTCATCGCGAAACGTGTCACCGGGGAGGTGGCGTGATCTCGGTGAGGTGGCGTCGACACGGTTCGGCCTACGCTACTACCTGCCGTTTCCACGGCACCGCCGATGGTCCCGGAACCGGACGTGTCGGCGTGCTATGCCCATTTGCCCCGTTCGGCCGACGGGCCGTAACGTGTCCCTTCGGCCCGATCGCCCGTCGTCGACGCGTGCGTGGCCGAGACCGGAACGACCAAGGACTCACCTGTGACCACCTACAGCCCGAAAGCCTCCGAGATCGATCGTGCATGGGTGCTCATCGACGCCGAGGGCCTGGTGCTCGGTCGTCTGGCCACCGAGGTCGCCAACATCCTGCGGGGCAAGCACAAGCCGACGTATGCCCCGCACATGGACATGGGCGACCACGTCGTGATCATCAACGCCGCCAAGGTCGTGCTGACCGCTGAGAAGGCGACGAAGAAGATGGTGTACCGCCACTCCGGTTTCCCGGGCGGTCTCAAGGAGCAGTCCTACCAGGACATGCTCGACCGCAAGCCCGAGGAAGCCGTGAGGGCGACCATCAAGGGGATGCTGCCCCACACCCGCCTCGGCGCCGCCCAGCTTCGCAAGCTGAAGGTGTACGCCGGCCCGACCCACCCGCACGCGGCCCAGCAGCCGCAGACGCTCGAGCTGGCCCACGCCCGCCGCAGCGCGTAGGAGAACGATTCGTGAGCAAGCCACTGGTGCAGTCGACCGGACGCCGCAAGGAAGCGGTGGCCCGTGCCCGCCTTCGCAACGGCGAGGGCAAGATCACGATCAACGGTCGTGACGTCGAGGACTTCTTCCCGAACCCGACGCACCGCATGATCCTCACCGAGCCGCTCCGTCTCACCGAGACCGCCGAGAGCTACGACATCGACGTGACGATGCACGGCGGCGGTGTCACCGGTCAGGCCGGGGCGCTCCGCCTCGCGATCGCTCGTGCGCTCATCGAGGTCGACCCCGAGCTTCGGATCCCGCTGAAGCGGGCCGGGTTCCTCACGCGTGACGATCGCAAGAAGGAATCCAAGAAGTACGGCCTGAAGAAGGCCCGCAAGGCTCCGCAGTACAGCAAGCGCTGATCCGGTCGTCGGCCTCGGTCGATGTCGCTCAAGTTCGGGACCGACGGGGTACGTGGTGTCGCCAACCGGGAGCTGACCCCGGAGCTGGCGCTCAACCTCGGTCGTGCCGCCGCCCGGGTACTCGGCGGTCGGCGCTGGCTGATCGGTCGCGACACCCGAGTCTCCGGTCCGCTCCTCGGCGCCGCGCTCGCCGCGGGCCTTGCATCGGAGGGGGCCGAGGTGTCCGACCTCGGTGTGCTCCCGACGCCGGGGGTCGCGCACGTCTCGGCGCTGGAGCAGTGCGGGGCAGCGATGATCTCCGCCTCGCACAACCCGTACAAGGACAATGGGATCAAGCTGTTCGCGCCCGGCGGCCGCAAACTCGGCGACGACGTCGAGGAGCGGTTGGAAGCCGAACTCACGGCGCTTGCCGTCGCCGGTGACCCGCGGCCTCGCCCGGAGGGCGCGGAGGTCGGTTCGATCTCCTCCGACGAGACGGGGACGGCCCGCTACCTCGACCACCTGACCACAAAGGTCCTCGACGGTCGCCGTCTCGACGGGATGCGCGTCGTCGTGGACGCCGCGAACGGGGCCGCGTCCGCCGTGGCCGCCGAGGCGTTCGGTCGGCTCGGGGCCGAGGTGACCGTCATCCACGACAATCCCGACGGTCGCAACATCAACCTTGACTGCGGATCCACACACCCGAAGTCCCTGCAGGCCGCTGTCGTCGAGTCCGGAGCGGACGTCGGACTGGCGCTCGACGGCGACGCGGATCGGGTGCTCGCGGTGGACGCGACGGGGGCCCTGGTCGACGGAGACGAGATCATCGGGATCTGCGCGATCGACAGGAAGCAGCGCGGACTCCTCGTCGGCGACACGGTGGTCGTAACGGTCATGAGCAACCTGGGCTTCCGCCACGGCATGGCTGCTGCAGGCATCGCGGTCGTCGACACGGCCGTCGGTGACCGTTACGTCCTCGAGGAGATGACACGGGGAGGCTTCGTGCTCGGCGGAGAACAGTCGGGCCACGTGATCTTCGGAGACCTCGCCTCGACGGGCGACGGGATGCTCACCGGTATCACGCTGCTCGACGTCATGGCGAGAAGTGGTCGCCCCCTCGCGGAACTGGCGGCGTCGACCATGACCCGCCTCCCTCAGGTGATGGTCAACGTGCGGACCGAGCGTCGTGACCCGGCTGTCGTCGAGTCGGTCGCCGACGTTGTCGCCGCCGCCGAGGATCGTCTCGGTGACAGCGGTCGGGTGCTGCTCCGTGCGAGTGGGACCGAGCCGCTGGTGCGGGTGATGGTCGAGGCGCCGACGGATGCCGAAGCGACGGAGATCGCGAACGAACTCGCGGCCGCTGTCCGCGCCGCTGCAGACGGGTAGAGCGAACCCTTCCCTCGGTCCCGCACAGGCGTTGAGGGGACAACGGTGGCGGGGGGCCACGGTGCCCGTCCCGGTAGAATCGACTGCTTGCCGGGCAGCCCGGCGAGACCCGACCCGAGAGGATCACCCATGTGCGGCATCATCGCCGTGCTCCGCCGTCGGAGCGATCGATCAGTACCAGCGACCGACGAACTGCTCGGTTCGCTGGACGGCATCGACGCGCGCATCGCGCAGGCGCCGCTGACGGACCTCGCGGCCGTGCTCTCCGAGGCGGCCGATCGTCTCGAACACGTCGACAAGCTCCTGCGAGGCACCGCGGGCGTCCGGGCCCTCACCGCTCAGCGCGGCCTATCGGCCGAACTCGAACGACTCACCTCCCGCGTCGCGGAGGAGGTCGCCGCCAAGGAGGCGGAACTGGACAGCAGCTCCCTCGAAGGGGCGCCTCTCGAGAGGGTCAACTCGGCGGTCGTCCGGCTGAAGGATGCCGCATGGGCGATCTCGCGGGACCGCCTTCGGACCGCCGCCGCCGTGGCCGACCTTGCGGGAACCGATCCGTCGGTGGCTGCCGTCGAGGCGTTCACGGCAGTGCAGGCTGCGCTGTCGGCCATCGACCGGCTCGAGGTGCGCGGACGTGACTCGGCGGGACTGAACGTGCTCGTGCGGGACCACGGGCTCGACCCTGAGGACCCGGCGGTCGCCGCACTGTTGATCGACCGTGCCGGCAACCGTCTGTTCACCGACCGTGCCGTTCGGGTGACACCGGAGGGCCACCTGAGCTTCGTCTACAAGGCGGCCGCGGAGATCGGTGAACTCGGGGACAACACCGCCGCCCTCCGTGCCTCGATCCGTGACGACGCCCTCCTGCGCCGTGCGCTCGCAACCCCGGATGCGGAGGTGACAGTCCTCGGTCACACCCGATGGGCCTCCATCGGGATCATCTCCGAACCCAACGCGCACCCGATGAACTCCGACGAGGAGGGCCGGACCGACGGTCCGTACGTCACCGCCGCCCTGAACGGCGACGTCGACAACTTCGCGGATCTGAAGGTGTCCGACGATTTGCGGATAGCGGCCGAGATCACGAGCGACGCGAAGGTCATCCCCACGCTCGTGTCCCGACGCATCGAAGCCGGTGACACGCCGATCGAGGCGTTCCGGCAGGCGGTCCGTCGCTTCGACGGGTCCGTCGCCATCGCGGCCAACATCTCCTCGGCCCCCGACCGTCTCCAGCTCGCGCTGCGCGGCAGCGGCCAGGCGCTCTACGTCGGACTGGCCGACGACCTCTACGTGGTCGCGTCCGAGCCGTACGGAGTGGTGGAGGAATGCACCAGCTACCTCCGCCTCGACGGTGAGACCCCGGCCGACCCGGACGACCCGGCCGGAACACGCGGGCAGGTCGTCGAGATCGACGGATCCCTCGCCGGGACCGTGGACGGGATCATCCGCTTCGCTTACGACGGCACCCCGTTACCGGTGGCGGCCGACGAACTGGTGGAGCCGGAGGTCACGACCCGTGACATCGATCGGGGTTCCTATCCGCACTTCCTGCTGAAGGAGATCGAGGAATCCCCCGGGTCGTTCCGCAAGACGCTCCGCGGCAAGATCGCCTCCGGGTCCGACGGTCTGCTGCGCGCCGAACTGGGGCCCGACACGCTGCCAGAGGACGTGCGCCAACTGCTGCGCTCGGGTTCGATCGACCGGATCTTCACGATCGGTCAGGGGACCGCCGCGGTCGCCGGTCAGAGCCTCGCTCGGGCGCTGACAGCGGAGCTGGCACCGACACCGGTGACCGTCGTAGGTGGACTCGCGACCGAGCTGTCGGGCTTCAATCTGCGGCCCGACATGTCAGACACCCTGATCGTCGCGATCAGTCAGTCCGGCACGACGACCGACACGAACAGGACCGTCGACCTGGCCCGCGGGCGCGGTGCGCACGTCATCTCGATCGTCAACCGCCGAGGCAGCGACCTCACCGACAAGAGCGACGGTGTGCTCTACACCTCCGACGGTCGTGACGTGGAGATGAGCGTCGCGTCGACGAAGGCCTTCTACTCCCAGATCGCAGCCGGCTTCCTGCTCGCCGTGGCGATCGCGCAGGAGGTCCCCGGCACCGGGTCGCTCGCCGCTCATCGTTCGGAGATCCTCGCCGGTCTCCGGGAACTGCCCGCTGCGATGGAGGCGACCATCGCTCGCCGGGACGTGATCGCCGAAGCGGCGCAGGAGTTCGCGCCGTCGCGTCGCTACTGGGCGATCGTCGGTTCCGGCGCCAACCAGGTCGCCGCCGAGGAGATCCGGATC
>JAGQSN010000029.1 GCA_020439555.1 Acidimicrobiales bacterium
GGTTCCGGGTGTACGGCGACGTCGAAAGGGAACTGGTCCTGACCATCGAGGAGTTGCGGGCGCTGCCGAGCCACACGGCAGCGCTCCCGATCACCTGTGTGGAGGGATGGAGTTCGCAGGCCACCTGGACCGGTGTCACCGTCTCCGAGTTGTTGGCGCAGGCCGGTGTCCCCTCGACGGTGGCCGTGGACATCCGCGTCGAGTCCTTCCAGCACGGTTCGGCGTACCAGTTCTCGACGATGAGCGACGAGCAGGCCCGCGACCGTGACGCGTTGATCGCGTACGACCTTGGCGGTGAACCGCTGCACGTCGATCACGGCCGCCCGGCCCGGCTGATCGCACCGAACCGACCCGGAGTGCTCCAGACGAAGTGGGTCGAGGCGATCCGGGTGACGCGGCGATGAGCACCGACGAGACGGCCGAAGAGGGACCGGGCGGTGCGTTGTTCTGGGTCGGCGCTGTCGTCGGGGCGGCCGTGGTCGGGTTCGCCCTCCGGCAGTTGTGGACGGTGTCGAGCCCGCGCTCTCGGGCCAGCCTCGTGCGGTTCCTGGTCGGTGGCGGCCTGTTGCACGACGGGATCTGGGCGCCGTTCCTGGTCGTCGTCCTGATCGTCACCGCGAGTCTGTTGCCTGTTCGGTTCCGCCTCCCGGTCCGGGTCGGTCTGGCGTTCAGCGCGTTGGTCCTGATCCTCTCCTGGGCCCAGCTGAGGGGCTACGGCCGAAGGGCGAACAACCCGTCCCTGTTGCCCAACGACTACGGGTCGGCGGTCGGGGTGATGCTGGTCGGTATCTGGGTCGCCGTCGGGGTGGCCGTGGCCGTCGTGGCCCGGAAGGGCGAGCGAAAGGGGGACCGTCGGTGACGATGCGCGTGGTCGACGCGGACGGGAACGGCACCGTGCTGGAACTGTCGCGCTGGCACGCACCCGCTTCGCCGGAGGAGGTCGCGATCCTGTCCGGGTTGAGAGCGCCGGTCCTGGACCTCGGCTGTGGTCCAGGGCGGCTGGTCGCTGCGCTGGCCGAGATCGGGACCCCTGCCCTCGGCGTGGATGCGTCGCCCTCCGCGGTGGAGGTCGCCGGCCGGACCGGTGCCTCGGTGATCTGTCGGTCCATTTTCGACCGGTTGCCGGGCGAGGGCCGATGGCGTTCGGTCGTGCTCCTCGACGGGAACATCGGCATCGGCGGCGACCCCGTCCGCTTGCTGCGTCGCATAGCGGGTCTGCTGGCGCCGGGCGGGGAGGCGATCGTGGAGGCTGCCGGGGACCTGTCCGACACCAGGGTCGGCTCAGCCCGCATCGACGACGACGGCGTGGTCGGACCGTGGTTTCCTTGGGCGTGGGTGGCGGCCGAGGACCTCCCGTCCCTCGCCCGGGAGGCCGGCCTCGAGCTCCTTCGCTGGCATCGGCCCGACGGCCGATGGCTGGGTCGTTTCGTCGGGGTAGCCGGATGACCGGGGCCGAGGCGTCGGTGGACGTCGTGCTGCCGGTGCTCGACGAGGAGGAGGCGATCGGCTGGGTCCTCGAACGGATGCCGGCTGGATACCGGGCGATCGTGGTCGACAATGGATCGACCGACCGGTCCGTCGAGTTGGCCACGGCGGCCGGCGCGACGGTCGTGACGGAACCTGTGCAGGGCTTCGGTGCCGCCTGCTGGCGCGGCCTTGAGAACGCGACCGCGGAGATCGTCTGCTTCATGGACTGCGACGGCTCGCTCGACCCTCGCGACCTGACGCCGCTGGTGGAGGCCGTCGCCGCGGGCCGGGTCGACCTGGCGGTCGGTCGCCGTCGACCGGAGCGTGGTGCGTGGCCTCCGCACGCGCGCGCCGCGAACGTGGTCCTGGCGCGCCTGGTGAGACGACGCACTGGCGTAGACCTGCCCGATCTCGGGCCGATGCGGGCCGCACGTCCCGAGGCGCTGAGGGCCTTGGACCTGACGGATCGACGGTCGGGTTGGCCCGTCGAGATGGTGCTGCGGACATCCGCTGCCGGATGGCGGATCGAATCGTTCGACGTCCCCTACCTGCGTCGTGCCGGTTCCAGCAAGGTCACCGGCACCGTGCGCGGGACGGTCAGGGCGGTCATGGACATGCGCCGACGGATCCAGGAGTTCGACCGGGCGTCGGAGGTCGACCGATACGCGAGGAGGGTCACGGATGGGGTCTGAGGTGAAGCACGGCGGTGCCGTCGCCGAGGTGGCGGTGATCGGCGGATCGGGTCTGTACGAGCTGTTCGACGGCGCCGAGTCGGTCGAGGTGGACACGCCGTTCGGTCCGACGTCGGCACCGGTCACGGTCGGGTCGATCGCTGGTCGGCAGGTCGCGTTCGTCCCTCGCCACGGGCTGAACCACGAGTTCCCTGCACATCGGGTGCCGTATCGGGCCAACGTGTGGGCGCTGCGCCAATTGGGTGTCCACCATGTGTTCGCCCCGTGTGCGTCCGGTTCTCTGACCATCGACGTGGCACCGGGTGACTTCGTCGTGCCCGACCAACTGGTGGACCGCACGGTCGGGCGTCCGTCCACCTTCTACGACGGTCCGACCGCATTCCACGTGGCGTTCGCCGACCCGTACTGCGACCCGCTGCGTCGTCTCGTGGTCGAGAGCTGCCGGGCCGAGGGCGTGGTGGTCCACGACGGAGGGACGGTGGTCGTGGTCCCCGGGCCGCGCTTCTCCACGCGCGCGGAGTCACGCTGGCACGCGGCGATGGGAGCGACGGTCGTCAACATGACCCAGATGCCCGAAGCCGTGCTCGCGGCGGAGGCAGGCATGGGTTACGCCACGATCGCTCTCATCACGGACCGTGACGTCGGGATCGCCGAAGGTGAGGAGCCGATCACCGAGGGCGAGGTGTACGCACGCCTGAAAGCCGACGTCGAGAAGGTCCGTCGGGTGCTACTACGGGCGATCGCGGCCGACCTGCCAACGTGCGTCCACGAGGGCGGTCCGGCGATCGATGTTTGACACGGAGCGCCCTGTTGGCTTTGTCTACCTGCGTGCCGAAGCCGCTCGTCATCGTCGAGTCCCCCGCCAAGGCCCGCACGATCGCGGGTTTCCTCGGGCGCGACTTCCAGGTCGAATCGTCGGTCGGTCACATCCGTGACCTGCCGTCGAAGGGCCTGAGCATCGACGTCGACGACCACTTCACCCCCACCTACGAGGTCCACGCCTCGAAGAAGGACGTGATCCGTCGTCTGAAGGCGGCGCTGAAGGAAGCCGACGAGCTGTATCTCGCGACCGATGAGGATCGCGAAGGCGAGGCGATCAGTTGGCACCTGCTCCAGGTGCTCAAGCCGAAGGTGCCGGTCAAGCGGATGGTGTTCCACGAGATCACCCCGTCCGCGATCGATCACGCCGTGCAGAACTGGCGCGAGATCGACGAAGGCCTCGTCGACGCGCAGGAGACCCGCCGGATCGTAGACCGCCTCTGGGGTTACCCGGTGTCGGAGGTGCTGTGGCGCAAGGTCGGCGGCGGCCTGTCGTCGGGTCGGGTGCAGACCCCGGCGGTGCGTCTCGTCGTCGAACGTGAACGGGAGCGCATCGCGTTCGTCGCTGCGGACTACTGGGACCTCGCCGCGCTGTTCGCGACGGACCCGGGCTTCGAGGCGACGCTCGTCTCCGTCGACGGCCGAAGGCTCGCGACGGGCAAGGACTTCGACGACCGCGGTCAACTGACCCGCGACGTGATCGTGCTCGACGAGGCCGGTGCCGTCGGTCTCCGTGCAGCGCTCGACGGCGCGGCGTTCGCGGTTCGTTCGGTGGAGGAGAAGCCCTACACGTCCAAGCCGAAGGCCCCGTTCATGACCTCCACGCTCCAGCAGGAGGGTGGACGCAAGCTGCGGATGAGCAGCCGCCAGGTCATGTCGGTGGCGCAGAGCTTGTACCAGAACGGCTACATCACCTACATGCGTACCGACAGCACGACGCTGTCGGAGACGGCGTTGACCGCGGCTCGGGCGCAGGTGGTGCAGCTCTACGGGCGGGAGTACCTGCCGGACGCTCCCCGCACCTATGACCGCAAGGTGAAGAACGCGCAGGAGGCCCACGAGGCGATCCG
>JAGQSN010000327.1 GCA_020439555.1 Acidimicrobiales bacterium
GGCGTCGACGTGTTCTTCGTCCTGTCCGGCTACCTGATCACCGGAATCCTCATCGGTGAGCTGCGCGGTCGAGGCACTCTCCGCCTCGGACGCTTCTATGCGCGTCGGGTCCGGCGCCTTCTACCCGCTTCGGTCGCGGTGATCGCATCGGTGCTGGTGCTCGGTTCGTTCCTGCTCGACGCGGTGCAGCGGCAGAGCCTCGGCTGGGACGCGACGTTCGCCGCCCTCTACAGCGCGAACTGGCGGTTCTCCCTCGCCGGCGGCGACTACTTCGCAGAGGGCGACGTTCCCAGCGCGCTGGTCCACTACTGGTCACTGGCGGTCGAAGAACAGTTCTACCTGGTGTGGCCGGCGCTGCTGCTCGCCCTTCACCGGCTGGCCCGGCGCCTGAGGCCACGTGATCCGCTGCCGGTTCTCGTCGGGGCGGTCGCCGTGTTGGCAGCAGCCTCCTTGACGGCTTCGATCGCGCTGATCGGGGAACCGATCACCTACTACGGGACCCATACCCGGGCCTACCAACTGCTCGCCGGTGCCGTGGTGGCGCTCGTCGTCTCACGTTGGGGGTGGCGCCTGCCGGAGGGCCGGAGAGGTCGAGCCGCGGGCACGGCCCTGACGGTGGGCGGCCTGGCCGCCCTCGGGCTGCTCGCCCACACGGTGCAGAAGGCCGCCGACTACCCCGGTTGGCCCGGACTGTGGGTGACGCTCGCGAGCGTGGCCGTCATCGTCGGCCTGGACCTGGCTCCCGAAGGTGGCCTGCGATCGATGATCGGGCACGGCTCCATGGCCGCGGTCGGTCGCCTCTCCTACAGCCTCTACATCTGGCACTGGCCGATCATCGTGTTCCTGCCGCTGGCGGCCCAGGAGTGGGGCGGGCCGCTCGTCCGTCTCGATTCGACGGCCGGCGTGGTAGCCCTCACGGTGGTCGTGTCATCGGCGTCGTACCTGCTCGTCGAACGACCGGTCCGGTTCCGCCTCGTCCCATCGCTGCGGCCAGGACCGGTGGTGGCGATCGGGCTCACGTGCTCGATGCTGACCGCCGCGGTCGCCTACGAGCGGTTCCAGCCCGATTCGGACTTCGAACGACGCGCCCTGGCGGCGGTGAAGGACCTGGCGAAACCCGGTCACTGCACCTACTTCGCCGAGGACTGGCCGGCGCCCGCCGAGAGCGAACCGTGCGTGTTCCGGAAGGGTGCCGCGGGCGCACCGGTCATCGCTCTCGTCGGAGATTCGCACGGCCAACAGTGGCAACCAGCACTCGAGGTCCTCGCGGCACCCTCCGACGCGACCATCGTGCGGGCCACGCGGGGCGGCTGCCCGGCCAACGACGTGACCGCGTTCCTGCGGGACAGCACCAACCAGTTCCGCGTGGAGACCGAGTGCGCCGAGTGGCGCCACGTCGTCTACCGGAAGTTGATCACCGAGTACGACCCCGACTTCGTGATCGTCGGGACCCGATCCTTCGTCCGTGGCCTGGTGGTCGGCGACGACCACGTCTACCAGGGCGCTCCTGAGCACCTCCGTGCATGGAGCGACGGATGGGACAGGACCCTCGACACGCTCACCTCGGGCGGGGCGCTCGTCGTCGTGAACCAGCTCCAACCGACTCTTCCCGAGCGCATCCCGGCCTGTCTGATCAAACATGGCGAAGGCACCACCGACTGCGACTTCCCGCTATCGGTCGACCAGCGGTACCTCCCGTACCGTGAGGCGTTGAAGGAACTCGACGGACGCAACGGCGGCAGGGTCCGGGTGGTCGACCCGACGGGAATCGCGTGCCCGGGCGGCACGTGCCCAGCGATCATCGACGACGTGATCGTCCATCGTGACGACAACCACCTGTCCGCGACGTTCGTGCGCGAGACGGCTGCGCAGTACGGCGACCTCCTCTCGGAGGTCGGTGTCGACCTGGGGAGTTGAGGACTCAGGCGATGCGGGTCAGGCCCCTGAAGTACGGGAGCAGGACCTCGGGGACGTCGATCCCGCCGTCGGGACGGTGGTAGGTCTCGACGATCGCCGCCCAGACCCTGGGTACCGCAAGTGCCGATCCGTTGAGGGTGTGAACGATGGCGGTGCCGCCCGTGCCCGGCCGGTAGCGGATGTTTCCCCGACGTGCCTGGTAGTCGGCGAACCACGACACCGACGACACCTCCAGCCACTGGTCCGCACCAGGGGCGTACACCTCGACGTCGAAGGAGCGATGGTGGCTCTGGCCCATGTCGCCCGTGCAGATCTCCACCACCCGGTACGCCAACCCGAGCGACCCGATCGTGTCGGCGACCGAATCCACCATGTGATCGAGCAGGTCCGGCGCCTGTTCGGGCGTCGCGTACGCGAACACCTCGACCTTGTCGAACTCGTGGGTCCGCAGCATCCCGCGGGTGTCCCGCCCGGCCGACCCGGCCTCGCGGCGGTAGCACGACGTGGCCGCCATCATCCTCAACGGCAGCTCATCGGTGTCGATGATCTCGTCCCGGTACAGCGAGGTGAGCGGAACCTCGGCGGTCGGGATGCACCACAGGTCGTCACGTTCGACGAGGTAGGCGTCGTCGGCGAACTTGGGGAGCTGCCCGGTGGCCGTCAACGTCTCGCTGGTCACGAGCGTCGGCGGTCGGACCTCCTCGTACTCGGCCGCGTTGCGGTCGAGCCCGTACTGCAGGAGAGCCCGCGACAGGGTCGCTCCACCCTTGCGTTGCGCGGTGAACATCGCTCCGGAGATCTTCACCGCCCGTTCGTTGTCGAGGATGCCGTATCGGGCACCGAGCTCCCAGTGCGGGATCCGCTGGTGCTCGCCGTAGCCGTCCGGGTCGAAACCCTGGATACGCACGACCGGATTGTCCGCATCGGAAGCCCCGTCGGGAGCGTCGGGGTGAGGGGTGTTCGGTATCCGCAGCAGAAGGGACCTGATCTCTCCTTCGAGTTCCGCTGTCCGATGCGCCAGGGCCTGCTCCTGGACGCCGAGATCCCGGCTCCTCTGCTGGATCTCCTCCGCTTCGTCGGAACGGCCGTCACGGTGCAGGAGACCGACTTCCTTGGAAAGCCGCTTCACCTCACTGCGCATCTCGTCACGTTCCACCGCGACCGCCCGCTGTTGCGCGTCCAGTTCGGAGACCCGGTCCAGTTCGGAGGTGTCGATGCCCCGTCGTGCGAGCGCAGCCTTGACGGCGTCTGGTTCGTTGCGAATGCGGCGGATGTCGAGCACGGTCTGAAACGGTAGTTGGACGCCCCGTCCGGTCGGCCAACCGTTCCGATTGCGAGGTGGGGCTCGAACGGGGCGCGGGAGTAGCGTCGGACGAGTGCCGGCAATAGAGGTCGAAGATCTCTCCATCACCTACGGGAGCACCGTCGCCGTCGACGGACTCTCGTTCACCGGCGAAATGGGCGAGGTTCTGGCGGTGCTCGGACCCAACGGTGCCGGCAAGACCTCGACCGTCGAGGTGCTGGAGGGTTACCGGAGACCGTCCGGTGGGCGGGTGAGCGTCCTCGGACTGGACCCGATCGCCGATCACGCGACGCTGATGCCCGAGATCGGTGTGATGCTCCAGGCGGGTGGCGTGAGCCCAGGCGTGCGACCGGCTGAGGTGCTGCGCACCTACGCCAGCTTCTACGCGGACCCGCTCGACCCTGCCGAGTTGCTCGAGCGGGTGGGTCTGACCTCGGTTCGCCGCTCAAGTTGGCGCAACCTGTCCGGCGGGGAGCAGCAGCGGCTGTCCCTCGCGATGGCGTTGGTAGGCAGGCCCCGGGTCGCGTTCCTCGACGAACCCACCAACAGCGTCGACGTCCAGGGACGTCAACTGATCCGTGCACTGGTCCGTGACCTTGCACACGACGGGACCTGCGTCGTACTCACCACCCACGACCTCGCCGAGGCCGAGAAGGTCGCCGACCGGGTCGTGATCATCGACCACGGGAAGCTCGTGATCGCGGGCAGACCACGAGATCTCACGTCGGCCACTGGCAGCGAGGAGATCCTCTTCGGAGCGGCCGCCGGCCTGGACACGGCCTCGCTGTCCGAGGCCCTCGAAGCCGCCGTGAGCGAGGTCTCACCGGGCGAGTACCGGGTGTCGGCCGAACCAACGCCGGCGACGATCGCCCGACTGACCGCATGGTTGGCCGACCACGATCAGCCACTCGCCGACCTGCGCGCCGGTCGTCAACGACTCGAGGACGTGTTCATGCGACTCACCAGGGAGTCCGCCGAATCCGACGGATCGGACACGCCCGTCCGCTCCCGCTCGTCGCGTCGACGCGGTCAGGCGGCAAGGCGATGACCGCGACGGAGACCTCACGGAACCGCGCCGCACCGGCGACGCAGATCTGGCGTGCCCAGACCCGCGCAGAGTTGCTCGTCACCCTGCGCCGCGGCGAATCCGTGCTGCTCACCTTTCTGATCCCGATCGTGATCCTCGGCTTCTTCTCCTCGGTGTCGGTGTTCCCCTACGGGAACGGCGACGCCGTCGACTTCCTCTTCCCCGGGACGATGGCGCTCGCGGTCATGTCGACCGCGTTCGTGTCGACCGCGATCGCCACGGGGTTCGAGCGTCAGATGGGCGTCCTGAAGCGACTCGGGTCGACGCCGCTGACGCGAGGGAACCTGCTCGCGGCCAAGACGACCTCCATCGTGCTCATCGAGGCCCTCCAGGTCGTGGTGCTGGTCGTCGAGGGCTACCTGCTCGGTTTCCGCTTCGACGGTTCCAGGTTGGGCCTTGCGTTCCTCGCCGCCGCTCTGGCGACGGTCGCGTTCGCCGGGTTCGGCCTGCTCATGGCCGGCACCCTCCCGGCGCTCACGACCCTCGCAGCCGCCAACGGCACCTACCTACTGCTGCTCCTGCTGAGCGGAATGCTCTTCCCGGTCGACAAGCTGCCGGGTCCGCTCCAGGTCGTGTCGGAACTCCTACCGAGTGGTGCTCTGTCGGAGATCTTCCGAGGCACCCTCGCCGACGGAACCGTGACCGGTCGAGCATGGATCGTCCTCGTCGCCTGGGCCGTCGCGGCGCCGCTGGCAGCGGCCCGGACCTTCCGCTGGGAGTAGGCCCGCCTTTCGACTCCGCTTCGCTCC
>JAGQSN010000328.1 GCA_020439555.1 Acidimicrobiales bacterium
ACCTCGCCGACTTCTACGAGGCCGGTGGGACGTCGTTCAGTGCACGGGAGCTGTTCCCGAACCTCTGGGCGATGTCGATGAACACGGAGGAGTCGCTCAAGGAGTACTTGAGCCTCCAGTTGAAGATCCCGCTCGTCGCCCGGATCGGGCCGATCGCGCGGACCTTCGACTTCATCGCCAACGCTGCGCCCGGGGTGAAGGAGATCCTCACCGTCGGTAAGTTGGCCTACGAGGTGCGGGAACAGAACTACGACCTCGTCGTCGTGGACTCGGTCGCGAGCGGTCACATCGTCGGCCAACTGACCGCGGCGCAGGGCATCAACGAGCTCGTCCACGTCGGAATGGTCCGACACCAGACCCAGTGGATGAGCGACATTCTCAACGACCCGGCCCAGACCGGCGTCGTGATCGTTTCCGCTCCGGAGGAGATGCCCGTCGCCGAGACGATCGAGTTGGCCGGACGCCTGAAGGACGAGACCGAGGTCGACCTCGCCGCGATCGTCGTCAACCGGGTGCTGCCGGAGTTGTTCACCGAGCGGGAGGAACCGCTGTTCGAAGCACTGCGCGGCCGTGGACCGGTGGCGGTCCTGAACGACAGGCTCAACGGTGACGTCACCCCCATACTCGACGCGGCCGAACTGGCCGTCACCTTGCGTAGGAGCCGTGCCGAGCACCTGAGCACCCTGCGCGCAGCGGTCGACCCCGCGCTTCCGCTCATCTTCATCCCGTACCTGTTCACCCGCACCCACGGTGCGCGGGCGACGCGCCGGGTGGCGGAGCTGTTGGGGGACGAGTTGTGAGCCCGGCAGCATCGGAGCCCCGGCGACGCAAGCGCGAAGTGCCACCGGACGAGGTCAGGACCCTCGAGCAGTTGCTGGCCACCCGGGAGATCGTCATCTCGTGCGGCTCCGGCGGTGTGGGCAAGACCACGACGGCCGCGGCCGCAGCCGCCATGGCAGCAACCCACCTGGGTGGCAAGGTCCTCGTGCTGACCGTGGACCCGGCGAAGCGCCTCGCGAACGCACTCGGACTGGAACGATTCGGCAACACCGAGACCCGCGTTCCCGCCGAGGCATTCACCGACGTCGGTGTGTCGCCCCGTGGTGAGCTCTGGGCGGCGATGCTCGACACGAAGCAGTCCTGGGACGACCTCGTCCGCCGGCACGCACCCGACGAGCGGATCCGCGAACAGATCCTCGCCAACTCGCTGTACCAGAACATCTCCGGCCGGTTCGTCCAGAGTCACGACTACATCGCCATGGAGCGCCTGTACGAGATCCACTCGTCGGGCACCTACGACCTGATCGTCGTTGACACGCCTCCCACCCGGAACGCGATCGACTTCCTCGACGCACCGGAGCGGATGGCGGACTTCTTCTCCTCGCGGCTGCTGCGTTGGCTCACCGCACCGGCCAAGTCGAGGGTGATGAGCCTGGCGTCGAAACCCTTCTACTCGGTCGCCGACCGGATCCTCGGGTCGCAGTTCCTGGAGGACATCGCCGAGTTCTTCAGCCTGTTCCAGACGATGGCGCCCGGCTTCGTCGAACGGGCCGAAGCCGTCACGCGGACCCTCGGGGACCGCCGCACGACGTTCCTGGTGGTTTCGACGCTGGAGGCTGCGCCGCTCCACGAAGCCGAGCACTTCATCGAGGTGCTCGAAGAGCGCAACCTCCACCTCGGTGCACTCGTGCTGAACAAGGTCCTTCCGTCGTATCTGCGCAGAACCGCTGCGACGGGCGTCGCCAAGCGGCTCGTCGCCGACTCCACCGACATCGCCGGCTCTCTCGTGGAGGTCGGACCAGAACGGGACGTGGCCCGGGTGTTGGAGACGGTGGGGGAGAGCTTCCTCAACTACCAGGTCGTCGCCAAGCGTGAAGCCGAGCAGCGGGCGAGCCTTTCCCGCAGTCCGGACGTGATCGCCGCGGTGCCGTACTTCGAAGCCGACATCCACGACCTCGGCGGCCTGCTCGCTCTGGGCGAGCAGATCTGGCACTGACCTGCTCCATCCGGAGGCCCCCGGGGTCCGCGATCTAACGTCGGAGCGTGGCGTCGCTGGCCGAGATCGTTCGCAAACAGTCCCGCCTGACGTTGGCGGAGATCGTCCACCTCCAGAGGTTGATGGCGAACGCCAACATGCTGGCGGACTTCTGCTTCTCCGACCTGATCCTGTTCGTCGTCCGCTCGGATCCCTCCGAGCTGGACCTCGAACCCACCGGCGAGATGCTGGTTGTCGGCCACGTTCGTCCCTCGACGACCCAGACGCTGTATCGGAACGACCTCATCGGGGAGATAGTCCACGACGAGGATCGCCCGCTGGTCGCCAGGTCGATGCGCCTCGAGGAGATCATCGACGGCGAGATCACCGTCGCGTCCATCCGTGAACAGGTACGGGTCGTGTGCATCCCGGTACGTCACAACGGTCGGACGATCGCGGTGTTGTCCCGCGAGTCCACCCCGACGGTGGGCCGGTCGCCCGGCGAGCTCGAGCGCACCTACGTCGAGATCTTCAACCGGTTCGCCCGGATGATCGCGACCGGCGATTTCCCGTTCCCCTCGGAGGACTCCGACTCGAAGGAGTCTCCTCGCGTCGGTGACGGAGTCGTCGTGCTGGATCGGACGATGGCCGTCGAGTACGCGTCTCCGAACGCGGTTTCCGCTCTGCACCGGATGGGCATCCACGCCAACCCGACGGGTATGCGGCTGGGCGAGCTGGGTTTCGAGGACGAGCCGGTGAGGGACGCGTTCACCGTCGCCCGTCCCATCGTCCAGGAGGTCGAACGCGGTGACGTGATCCTGCTGATCCGGTGTATTCCGATGCTCGCGGCCCAGGGCGTGTCCGGCGCGGTGGTCCTGTTCCGGGACGTCACCGAGGTCAGGCGACGGGACCGGCTGCTGCTCTCGAAGGACGCGACCATCCGGGAGATCC
>JAGQSN010000329.1 GCA_020439555.1 Acidimicrobiales bacterium
TCGTCTGGTCGGCGCACCACGCACGGACCCACGGCGAGACGTTCCTCGCCATGCAGGACTTCGCCAAGCGCCGCAAGGTCGCGGCATTCATCCGCCAGGTGTTCACCGGGTCGGGTGACGAGGAGATCAGGTTCGCCAACGGCTCCCGGATCCTGTTCGGTGCCCGTGAGCGCGGGTTCGGTCGTGGTATCCCAGGCGTCGACGTGATCGTTGCCGATGAGGCGCAGATCATGACCGAGAAGGCGCTTGACGCCCAGCTCGCCACCATGAACACGTCGGACTTCGGTCTGGCGATCTACGTCGGCACCCCACCCCGACCGGATGACCCGTCGGACGCCTTCACCCGCATGCGGGATGAGGCGTGGAACGGGACGCTCGAGGATGCGGTCTGGATCGAGTTCGGGGCCGACACCGACGCCGACCCGTCCGACCGTCGACAGTGGGCCAAGGCGAACCCGTCCTACCCGCATCGCACCCCGACCGAGTCGCTACTTCGCCTCCAGCGCAAGCTCACCCCCGATTCGTTCCTACGGGAAGGTCTCGGCGTCTGGCCTGAGGAGAGCGGCCAGCCGTGGGGAGTGATCCCGAAGGCGTCGTGGTCCTCGTCCGGTTCCGACTCCGCAACCCTGACCGACCCGGTGACGTTCGCGCTCGAGGTGAACGGCGACCTGTCTCGTGCGTGGATCGCTGCCGCCGGCGCATCCGGCGAGGTCGAGGCCGTGGAGCTCGTCGACGAGCTGGCCGACACCGACCGGGTGGTGGACCGCCTGGCCGAGCTGCACGAGCAGCACGGGTCCCGTGGCGTGGTGATCGACGAACGCTCACCCGCCGCCGTGTTCTCCGCCGACCTCGACGCTGCCGGCGTCCCGGTGACCGTCCCGAAGGCCGGCGAGGTGTCGGTGGCTGCACTGGCGATCACGCTCGGCGTCGTGGAGGGGAAGGTGCTGCACGTCACCGCCGGCGACCTGTCCCCGGTCCTCGATCGAGCGGTCGGAGCGGCCAAGAAGCGCACCACCCGGGATTCGTGGTGGATCGACCGCCGCACGGCGTCCGGTCCGTTCATCGCTGCTTCGCTCGCTCTGTGGGGCCATCGCCAGCCCCTGAACGACGTCGTACCCGCCGTGTGGTGAGGGAGGTGATCCAATGAAGGATGCAATCGAGGCCTTCGGGGTCCTGCTCGTCGTGCTCGGTGTTGGCGTGTGGTCGGTGCCGGCCGCGTTCATCGTTGCCGGCGTGGCCGTTGTGGTCGCGATGGAGGTCCGGGCGTGAGCCTGTTCCGGCCAACAGAGAAGCGGGCGATCTCCACGGCGGACGTGTGGGGTAGCTACGGCTCGACCCGATCGACCCTCACCGGTGAGCGGGTCGACTTCGCCACCGTCGTCGGCCTCGACGCCGTCGCCGGGTGCGTGGGTCTCCTGTCCGACATCGTGTCGATGCTGCCGTTCCACGCCTACCGCGACGTCGACGGGGTCGGCACAAAGCTCGACCGTCAGCCGCAGATCCTCACGAATCCGTCCACCGCTGTGCGCCCGGTGGCGTGGAAGGCGCAGTTTGTCGTCTCGCAGGCCTTGTGGGGCAACTTCTGGGCCATCGTGGCGTCCGAGGACGCGCTCAGCTACCCGACCTCGGCCGAGGTGGCCGATCCGGGGCAGGTGACGTGCGAGGAGCGCCCGCCGGGCCGCCCCATGTGGCGCTACGCCGGTCGGGAGATCGACGCCGACCGCCTCCTGCACGCCCCGGGCCGCTACGTCCGTCCGGGCTCGGTGCTCGGCCTGTCGCCGCTCGACGTCCACCGGGATACCTGGGGGTTGGCACAAGCGGCACGGCGCTACGGGGCCGAGTGGTTCCGGGATGGCGCGCACCCCTCGGCGATCTTGTCGACGCCGGTCTCGCTTGATGAGAACCAGGCCAAGACGATGAAGGAGCGGTTCATGGCGGCCGTCAAGCGCCGCCGCGAGCCCGCGGTCCTTTCCGGTGGCGTCGAATACACGCCGATCCAGGGGAATCCGTCCGAATCGCAGATGATCGAGGTCGAAGATCAGGTGATCGGGCGCGTTGCGCGGGTCATGGGCGTCCCGGCCGAGATGATCGGCGGCTCCGCGGGGTCGAAGTCGAGCGTCACCTACGCCAACCGTGAGC
>JAGQSN010000330.1 GCA_020439555.1 Acidimicrobiales bacterium
CAGCCCGATCTCGCGGGTGCGCTCGTGGACCGACAGCGACAACGTGTTCGTGATACCGACCAACGCGATCACGATCGATACCGCCAACAGTGCGTAGAGGAGGTTCAGTATCTCGTCTATGTCCTCGACGGTGTCGCCGGAGTACTGCTCACGGTCCTGCACGGTCATGGTCGGAAAGTCCGCGACGACCTTGTCGAGCAGCGGCCGTACCTGCGCAGGCTGGACACCTGCGACGTCGACCGCCACCAGTTGTGTGGATCGCCTGGCGGTCAGGCGGTCCATCCCCTCGATCGTCGTCGCCCACGGCGCCAGCAACGACTGTTCGTCGAAGGTCCCGGCGATCCTGAAGCTCGCGCGCTTGGTCTCGTAGCTGATCACCTCGACTCGGTCGCCGACGGACAGACCGTTGTCGCGCGCAACGACGCGGTTCACCAGGATCGAGTCGGCGGAGAGCTGGCCGATGTCGCCGGAGGACAACTCGAGTCGGAACAGCCGCTGGTAGGACTCGGGATCGATGCCCGCGATGGTCCCTCCTAGGTTCGGGCCGTCGGGCAACGTGACCTGACCGGTCGTCCCGGTGAGCGCAGTTGTAGCCGCCACCCCCTCGACCGCGGCGAGACGGTCCGCGAGAACTGGATCGACTCCGAGACGTGTCCTGTTCTGGGAAGGTGCGACTAGGAAGTCGCCCCGGAACACGTCTCGGAGTTGAGCCTTCACCGAGGTCTGTGCGGACGACGCCAGCACGGTGATGAACCCGACCAGAGCAACCCCGACGGTCAGTGCGCTGATGGTGGCAGCGGTGCGGCGAGGGTTCCGTCGGGCGTTCTCGGCCGCGATCTGTCCGACGGCCCCACCGCGCAGGAGCGAAGCGCCGAGCAACCGAACGGCGGGTCCGGTGATCGTCGGACAGAGGATGATCACCGCGATGAGCAGCAGCCCCAGACCGATCCCGATCCGGTTCATCGCCGACAGCGGGGGTGATGACGTGAACGCCGGCGCTGCCAGCGCCCCGCCCAGACCGGCGGCGGCGATGCCGCTGACGATCCGAGACCGGGAACGGTCGGCGGTGTCCACGTCCGCGGCCCTCAACGAGACCAGCGGTCGCACTTTCATCGCCCTGACGGCCGGAAGCGAAGCAGCGGCGACCGTGACCCCCAGCCCGGCGATGACCGCCTCCAGAGCCTGGGTCGGTCCGACTCGTAGAGGCAGTTTCCCTGGGAGCGGTAGTCCGAGACCACCGAGGCCGTTCAGCGCACCCCAGGCGAGCCCGACTCCTGCAGCGACCCCCAGCCCCCCGGCGACCACCCCCACGACCGCCGCTTCGGCCAACACCGAGAGTGCGAGCTGAGCCCTGCTCGCCCCGACCGCGCGCAACAGAGCGTGCTCGCGGGTCCGCTGTGAAACGAGGATGCCGAAGGTGTTGGCGATGATGAAGGCCGAGACGAACAGCGCGATGGCCGAGAAGAGGAGCAGCAGAGCCGTGAAGAATCGGGTCCGCTGGTGGAACTCGGCGGCCTGTTCCTCCTCCACCTCCGCCATGGTCATGGCCCGGACATGCTTCGAACTCGCCTCGGTCTCGATTCGATCTGCCAACTCGGATGCGGACACGCCGGGTGCGGCGATCACGTCCAAGCCGTCGAGCCGGCCTCGTTCGCCGGCCAGCACCTGAGCCTGTTCCAGGCTGACCGACATCGCTCCCGGGCGTCCGTCCCCGAAGTCGACGACGTCGTGGCCCGTGGTGCCGACGATGCGCATCGTCCGCCTGCCGTCGTGGGTCAGCACCGTGACCTCGTCGCCGACCCCGAAGCCGAGGTCGCTGGCCATCGAGGCGTCCATGGTCAGTTCACCGAGGGCTCGGGGCGGACGACCCTCTTCGATCTCGTTCAGGGCGAAACGGGGAGCGGATGGCCAGGAACGGACGAAGCGACCTTGCCAGCCGGTCACCTGTCCCCCTCGTCGGTCGAGCAGGACGACCTGATTGGTGAAGTTCCTGGCATTGACGGCCTCGACGCCGGACATGGCGGCCACCTGGGCAGCGATGCTCTCCGGAACCGAGTCGTACTGAGTCCGACCCTGGTTGGTTGTATAGAGCGCGGGACCGCGGATGACGACGTCCGTCTCGGCGCTGCTGTCGCGCCAGCGGCCCGAAGCGGACTCGATGGCGTCGGAGATGGTCGAGGTTGCGACGAGGAACCCGACGCCGAGGATCACGGCGAGACCGGTTGCGAGGAAGCGACGGCGATGGAACCAGAGGGATGCGAGTGATACGCGGAGCATTCGGCCAGTCACCGCTGAGGCCTGTCCATCGGCGGCGATCGATGAACGGTAGCGACGCGCGCCGTGGTTTCCGCCTGCGCCCGCTCCTGGCCACGGGATCGTCAGTCGCCGCTACTCGGTGGCGATCGCCTCGAGCACGTTGAGCTTCCCGGCCTTGTACGCAGGCCAAGTAGCGGCGACGATGCCGAATACGACGGCCGCGACGGCGATGGTCACCATCCACGAGACCGGAACTGCGAACTGGTCGATGCCCTGGCTGCGAAGAGCGCGGACCATCACGTAGCTGAGACCGAGTCCGAGCAGCATCCCGAGGCCCGCGCCCATCAGGGAGACGATCACGGCCTCCCAGCGGACAGCTGCCCGCATCTGACCTCGGGTCATGCCCATCGCTCGGAGCAACCCCAGTTCCCTGGTCCTCTCGTGGATGGCGAGGATCATCGTGTTGAGGATCCCGATGAAGGCGATGACGATCGAGACCGCGAGTAGACCGAAGATCACGTTCAGCAGGCCGGTGATCAGGCTCACGATGCTGTTACGGAACTGGTCCTTGTCCTGGAGTTTCATGTTCGGGTAGTCGCGGACGATCGCTCGGAGGTCCCCGCGGACCGAGTCGACGCTCGTCCCCGGCTTCAAAGAAACCCCGACGAACACGTCGGTCGTCGCGGGCGCGAGCTTGGTCACGTCGTCGCGGTGGATCGTCCACTGGCCGAGGACGATCGGATCGTTGCTGATCGCGACGACGCGCAACGTCGCTCTGCGGTCGCCGGTGCCGACCATCCGGATCTTGTCGCCGACGGCAATTCCGTGGTCCTTCGCCGTCGTCTTGTCCACGACGACCGTCCCGGGAACCAGTTGCGCGAGCGAACCCTCGGCCATCTTCGCGTCGTAGACCTCCGAGAAGGTCTGCGGCCGGATGGCTGCCGCGAATGCCAACGTCTTGTCACCGTTGGAAAGCTCGGCCTGAGCGACAACGAAACCCGTCGCGTCGACGACCGAGACGCCTGGAACCTCTGCGAGGCGGCGTGCCATCGACGGATCGGCACCGACCTCGCTCTGCTGGTTGACGGGCAGGATGATGTAGTCGCTCCTGAAGCCGGTTCCGAGCGAGTTGTCGATCGTCTGCCGAGCGGATGCGGCGAAGATCGTGATGAACACGACCAGGGCCACACCGATGATCAACGCGGCAGCGGTCGAGGCGGTGCGGCGCGGTGACCGCATCGCGTTCTCACGGGCGATGTTGCCCACGGCACCTCGCACTCGGGGTAGCCAGGACCCGATGACCCGTGAGATCGGCCGAGCGATCGCGGGCCCGAGGAGCAGTAGAGCGAGGACTGCGCAGCCGAGCCCGCCGCCGATCCTGGGCAGATCGTCCGATGACGGTTCGGCTGCGAACGCCGGCATGATGAGGAACGCGCCGAGGAGACCGAGCAGAATGCCGGCGACCGTCCGAAGGCGAGGGGCCCTGCGCGATTCGACAGCGGTCGAACGGAGCGCCGCGATCGGCGGCACACGAGTAGCGCGGATCGCCGGCATCGCTGCGGACACCAAGGTCACGATCACACCCGTCGCGAACACCTTCACCGCCGTCGCGGGCGTCACGAGCAGATTCGTGCGGGGCAGGTCGACACCGAGGGCGTCGAGCAGGGCGAGGGCCCCCGCGGCGAGACCGATGCCGGCCAGGAAACCGACGATCGAGGAGATCGCCCCGATCATCGCTGCCTCGGTGAGCGACGACGTCAGAACCTGTCGCCGGGTCGCCCCGATGGCACGCAACAGAGCGAGCTCCTTGGTGCGTTGGGCGAAGAGGATCGAGAAGGTGTTCGAAATTATGAACGCCGCGACGAACAGTGCGATGAAGGCGAACACCAACAATGCCGTGGTGAAGAAGTTGAGGCCCTGCTTGACGTCGCTGGCCATCTCCTGGGAGGCCTTCTCGCCCGTGACGATGTCCAAGCCCTTGGCGAGCTTGGCGTCCTTCAGGCGGCGGACCAGTTCTTCCTGCGAGACACCGGGTTCGGCACGGACGTCGACCTGGTTCAGCTTGCCGGGCTCGCCGGCGATGCGCTGCGCCTCCGGCAGGGTGACCCCGAGGAAGATTGAGCCACCCGCCGAATCGGCTTCACCGAACCGTGACACGCCCACGATGGTGAGGTGTTGAGGCTTCCCGTCGAGGCCGATGATCTCGACGCGTGAACCGATCTCGAAGCCGCCCTTGTCCATCCCGCCCCGGTCGAGGATGGCTTCGCCGGGTCTTGTCGGGGCCCTCCCGCGGTCGATCTGGTAGGAGGACATCCGCTTGTCGACGGTCCAGGACCCGATGATCGTCGGCGGCCCCGCACCTCCCATGGCGTCGCCCTTGGCGTCGATGATCGTGGCCTTCGTGGTGAGCGTCGAGCCTTCGGCGGCGGCGACACCGTCGACGGCACGTACCTTCGCCACGATCGAGTCCGGCAGCAGTGTCCGGACGGTGTCGCCGCCCTGGTCGTTCTCGTAGAGGACCTTGCCCCGCACGACGGCATCGACGTTCTCCCCGAGCTTCGCGAAGAGGTCGTCGAAGACCCGGCCCACCGTCGAGTTGAGAACGAGCGTGCCGGACATGAACGACACGCCCAGCACGATCGACAGCATCGACAGAGCGAGCCGCAGCTTGTGGGACCACAAGGAGCGGAGGGTGGTTTTCAGCATCGGGGGGCCTCGTCTGGTGGACGGTGTTGGCGGGGCCGGGCGGCAGTGGTTGGAGGTACGAACGGAAGCGGCGTTCAGTCGCCGAAGTTCCGCATGTAGTCGACGATCTTGTCGGTGTTGGGTTCGGTCATCTCGTGGACGATGTCGCCGTCGGCGAGGACCAGCACGCGGTCCGCGTACGACGCCGAATAGGGGTCGTGGGTGACCATCACGATCGTCTGGTCGTAGGAGTCCACGGCCTGGCGCATGAACGTCAGGATCTCGGTGCTCGAACGGGAGTCGAGGTTGCCGGTCGGTTCGTCGGCGAAGATGATCTCGGGACGGCTTGCCAGCGCCCGCGCGCACGCCACCCGTTGTTGTTGGCCACCGGACAGTTCGCTGGGCTTGTGGTCCAGGCGCGATCGCAGCCCCACCGTGTCGATGATGAGGTCCACCCATTGCTGATCGGGCTTGCTGNNGGTTCGTCGGCGAAGATGATCGCCGGTTTGCTGGCGAGAGCGCGGGCCACTGCGACGCGTTGCTGCTGGCCGCCCGACAGCTCGCTCGGCCGATGCTTCAGGCGGTCGGCGAGACCGACAGTTCCGACGACCTGGTCGAACCAGGCGTCGTCCACATTGGCCCCGGCGAGCGAAAGGGGGAGGACGATGTTCTCCTCGGCGCTGAGCGTCGGAATCAGGTTGAACGCCTGGAAGACGAAACCGATCCGGTCGCGCCGCAGCTTCGTCAACTCCTTCTCCTTGAGCTGCGTCAGGTCCACTCCCTCGATCCAGACGGTGCCCGACGTGAGCGAGTCGAGTCCCGCAAGGCAGTGCATGAGCGTGCTCTTGCCGGATCCCGACGGCCCCATGATCGCCGTGAACTGACCTGCCGCGAAGTCGACGGTGACACCGGCCAGTGCCTGAACAGCGGTGTCACCTTCCCCGTAGACCTTCCTGGCCTCGACTGCGCGGGCGGCGATGGGGGCGGTGGATGCCGACGCGCCGGTCGGAGGTGCTGGATCTGTGACGGGCATTGCTCGATCCTGGGGGACGGGAACGGGAGTCGCGAAACGAATTCCGCGGCCGGGGCCACGGCATCCGGGCGGTCAGGCTAGGTGCGGGAAACTTGGAATGCGCTTCACCCCTTCTCCTGGGGTTCTGCGGTGGGGTACCGGGTAGGCTCGCCGACCGGTCTGTTCCGCCGTCGAATGGGAGAAGGGCCGTGCCAGCGACCGTCTTGGTCGGAACGCAGTGGGGCGATGAGGGCAAGGGCAAGTTCACCGACCTCATGGCCAAGGAGATGTCGATGGTGGTCCGCTTCCAGGGCGGCCACAACGCAGGCCACACCCTGGTCGTGGACGGCGAGAGCTTCGCTCTTCAGCTGTGCCCGAGCGGCATCCTCTACCCCTACATCGTTCCGGTGATCGGCAACGGAGTCGTGGTGGACCCTCGGGTGTTGATCGCCGAGACCGACATGCTCGAATCCCGCGGCGTCGACACGTCGAACCTGAAGGTGAGCGGCAACGCGCACCTGATCCTGCCGTTCCATCAGGAGATCGACCGGCTGACCGAACGCCGTCTCGGAAACCGGAAGCTGGGCACCACCAAGCGAGGGATCGGCCCCGCGTACGCGGACAAGGCTTCCCGCGTCGGCATCCGGGTGCAGGACCTTCTCGACCGGAAGATCTTCCGTCAGAAGCTCGAGGCCCTCGCCAAGGAGAAGAACCAGATCCTGGCGAAGGTGTTCAACCAGTTGCCGTTGGACGTCGACGAGATCGCGGCCGAGTACCTCGACGAGTGCCTACCCCGCATCGAGCCGTACATCGCAGACACGGTGTCGCTGGTGCACGACGCGCTCGACGCCGGCTCGCACGTGTTGTTCGAAGGGGCGCAGGCGACGTTCCTCGACCTCGACCACGGGACGTATCCGTTCGTGACGTCGTCGAACCCGGTGGCGGGCGGCGTGACCACCGGTGCGGGGGTCGGACCCCGTTACATCGACCGGGTCGTCGGCGTGGCGAAGGCCTACGTGACCCGGGTCGGGACTGGGCCTTTCCCGACGGAGCTCGCGATCACCGCCGACGCGATCGGCGGCAAGGATCGCAGCGAAGCGACGGCCGAGGAGATCGCTCTCGGCGACCACTTCGTCGAGGTGGGTCGCGAGTACGGGACGGTAACCGGCCGCCGGCGTCGACCGGGTTGGTTCGACGCCGTGATGATGCGCCAGGCGGTTCGCCTCAACTCCCTGTCCGAGCTCGCGATCACGAAGCTCGACATCCTCGACGAACTCGACACGGTGAAGGTCTGCGTCGCCTACGACGTCGACGGGACCCGCCACACACACCTGCCGTACCACCAGAGCGACCTCCACGCGGCCAAGCCGATCTACGAGGAGCTGCCGGGCTGGAAGACCGCTCTGGCCGAGGTCACCGACGCGCGGGACCTGCCCAAGGAGGCCGAGGACTACCTGGCGTTCCTGGAGGATCAGGTCGGCGTCCCGGTGCGGCTCGTCGGCGTCGGCCCGGGCCGTGAACAGTTCGTGACCCGCAACCAGTGAGCAACGACCGGACCCGGTCCGGACAAGTTCCACACCACACGTCCATGAGGAGTCACTGACGTGAAGATCGTCGTCGTCGGAAGCGGAGGACGCGAGCACGCTCTCGCGGACGTGCTCGCGCGGCACCACGAAGTCACCGTCACGCCGGGCAACGCGGGGATCGCGAACTCGACCGACGTCACGGCCGAGGAACTGGTCGCCGGGGGCGGCGTCGACCTGGTGGTGGTCGGCCCGGAAGCACCGCTGGTGGACGGTCTCGCCGACCGGCTGCGGGCAGCGGGCGTGCGGGTGTTCGGACCGGGAGCCGACGGTGCACGGCTCGAGGGCTCCAAGGAGTTCATGAAGGAGGTCGCCTCCGCGGCGGGCCTTCCGACGGCCCGTTACGGCGCGTTCGACGATCCCGACGAGGCGATCGCCTTTCTCGGGACGTTGCCGGGGCCATGGGTCGTGAAGACCGACGGCCTCGCCGCAGGCAAGGGTGTACTCGTCACCGAAGACCTGACCGCAGCAGAGTCCGATGTGCGCGACAAGCTCTCGGGTGACGCGTTCGGCGACGCCGGCCGGAAGGTTGTGGTGGAGGAGGGACTGTCGGGCCCGGAGGTCTCGGTGTTCCTCGTCTGTGACGGGACGACGGCCGTGGCCCTGCCGGCCGCCCAGGACTTCAAGCGTGTCGGTGACGGCGACACCGGGCCGAACACAGGCGGCATGGGTGCCTGGTGTCCACTGCCGTTCATCTCGGACGGCTTCGAGGCCGAGATCGTCGAGACCTTCGCCGAACCGACCCTGGCCGAGCTCCGTCGCCGGGGAATCGACTACCGGGGAGTGCTCTACGCAGGTTTCATGCTCACCGATGACGGGCCGAAGCTGCTCGAGTACAACGTCCGCTTCGGCGATCCCGACTCCCAGCCGGTACTCGTGCGGATGACCTCGGATCTCGGCGCGCTGCTGGCAGCTGCCGCCGACGGAGACCTCGCATCGGCACCTGCACCGACCTTTGCCGACGATGCCGCGGTCCTCGTCGTCGCCGCGAGCGAGGGTTACCCGATCGCACCCCGGACCGGGGACCGGATCGACGGACTCGATGAATCACGCGGGGTGGAAGGGGTGACGGTGTTCTGCGCCGGAGTGAAGAGAGGGTCCGATGACGGAACGCTCGAGACGGCAGGCGGGCGCGTGCTGAACGTCCTCGGCCGTGGTCCCGACGTGGCGACTGCCCGGGCCCGCGCGTACGAAGCCACGGCCCGCATCTCCTGGCCCGGGATGCACTACCGCCACGACATCGCCGGATCGTGAAGTCCCTCGCATCACCTAGCTTGCGAGACGTGGGACGAGAACCCGGAGGGCACAGATGACGGACACCGCACCCCAGGTCGGGATCGTGATGGGATCGGACTCGGACTGGCCCACCATGCGTGCCGCGGCCGAAGTGCTGGCGGAACTCGAAGTCCCCTACGAGGCACGGGTGGTGTCGGCCCATCGGACGCCCGACCTGCTGTTCAGCTACGCCGAGCAGGCCCGCGGCAGGGGGCTGGGGGCGATCATCGCCGGTGCGGGCGGTGCGGCGCACCTGCCCGGCATGTTGGCGGCCAAGACCCCGGTACCGGTGCTCGGCGTGCCGGTCCGCTCCCGGGCGCTGTCGGGCACCGATTCCCTGCTGTCGATCGTCCAGATGCCGAAGGGGATCCCGGTCGCGACGTTCGCGATCGGGGAGGCGGGCGCCGCCAACGCAGGTCTCTTCGCCGCGGCGATGATCGCCGTGGGTGATCCCGTGCTGGCCGGACGTCTCGACGCCTATCGCGAGGCACAGACGAACCGCGTCCTGGGAATCGAACTTCCCGACCAGCCGTGAACGACCGGACGGACCCCACCGGTCACTCCTCGCGGGGCGCTGATCGCTCCCTGCGGCCCCTTCTTCCTCCGTCGACCCTCGGGATGCTCGGCGGCGGCCAACTCGGTCGCTACTTCGTGATGGCCGCCCACGAACTCGGTTACCGGGTGTGGGTCCTGGACCCGGACGAGGCGAGCCCGGCGGGTCGGATAGCGGACCGTCACATCGTCGCCGGTTTCGACGACCCGGCGGCGACGGCGGAGCTGGCGGCCGGGTGTGTCGCCGTGTCCACCGAGTTCGAGAACGTCCCGGCCGCAACGATGCATTCCTTGGCGGAGCGCACTGTCGTGTACCCGTCCGCAGCCGCTGTGGCGATCGCCCAGGACCGCATCGCCGAGAAGTCGTTCCTCCTCGACAGCGGGATTCCGGTCGGACCTGTGGCGTTCGTTCGGACCACGGAGGACCTCGACGGCCTCGCCGACGATCTGTTCCCGGCGGTGCTCAAGACCGCAACCCTCGGCTACGACGGCAAGGGCCAACGGACCGTCGCCGGTCGGCGCGAAGCAGAGGAAGCCTTCGTGGAACTCGGATCCGTGCCGTGTGTGGTCGAGAAGTTGCTGCCCCTCGACCTCGAACTGTCCGTGGTGCTCGCCCGGTCGGTTCACGGCGAGGTCGCCTGTTTCGCGACTGCGGAGAACCGTCACCGCGACGGGATCCTCGACGTGACGATCACCCCCGCCCGTATCCCCTACGACCTGGACGTCCTCGCACGTGCAACTGCCACCCGGGTAGCGGAGGCTCTCGACTACGTCGGGGTGCTGGCGGTCGAGATGTTCGTGGTCGATGACCGGATACTCGTCAACGAGATGGCGCCGAGACCCCACAACAGCGGACACGTCACGTTGGACAGCACCGTGACCAGCCAGTTCGAGCAGCAGGTGCGGGCCCTCTGCCGTCTGCCGCTCGGGTCGAGTCGAGCGCACTCGGCTGCCGTGATGGTCAACCTTCTAGGGGACCTGTGGCCGGCCGGGGAGCAGCCGCCGTGGCCTGCGGTCACCGGGGAACCGGATCTCAAGCTGCACCTTTACGGAAAGCTCGAGCCACGACCGGGACGGAAGATGGGTCACATGACGTTGTTGGGCGGGGACGTCGAATCGGTCCTCGAAGCGGCGCTCCGAGCGCGATCGGCGATCGGGATACGCGAGGACCCCTGAACGCCGGCGTCAGACGTGCTGGCCGACCTCGCGTTCGGCGCCCGAACGCATGAGGCTGGGTAGCTGCTGAGCTGCGGGCATCCGGATCCCGTGCTCGACCGTCTCGATCCAACCGGCGTCGAACTGGATCGGAGACGCAGCCGCGGGCGGGAGCGGAACCGCCGGTTCGCCACCGCGCCAGCGCCTACCGGCCGCCTTCTCCTGCCGCGCAGCAGCCCGAGCCGCAGCCTTGGCCTCCCGACGACTCGGTTTCGCAGAAGCAGCAGGGGCGACCCGATACCCGTTGCGCACACCGCCGGCGTTCAGCGCACAGCCGATGCAGAAGGGTGGCTTCTTCGGCCCGAACGCGTACACGAGGCAGCGACTGCAGAAGGGCGCCTGGCAGGTCCGGCACGTTGCCTCCATCGTCTCCTCGAAGTGGCGTACGCAGTGGTTCATGCCGGCTTCCTCCCTGTGGAACTTCCCGGTCCAGGCGCTTCTCCTCCTCCACATCGGCAGGGAGAGCCGAACTCCTGAGGGGCCGTTCGGCCTATTTCGAGTTGTTCCTCGGTTCTTGTCGTCGGGGCCGCGGGATGGGTGGACGGACGGAGTGAACCTCTACGATCCGGATGTGACGACGGTGATTCCGAACGTTCTCGCGTCCCGCTACGCGTCCAGTGAGATGGTGGAGCTCTGGTCGGCGCGCAACAAGGTCGTGTTGGAACGCCGGCTCTGGTTGGCGGTGCTCGCGGCGCAGCGGGAGTTGGGTGTCGACGTTCCAGACGGTGTCATCGAGGCCTACGAGACAGTGGTCGAGGACGTCGACCTGGCTTCGATCGCCGAGCGGGAGCGGGTGACCCGCCACGACGTCAAGGCGCGTATCGAGGAGTTCTCGGCGCTCGCAGGTCACGAGCACATCCACAAGGGGATGACATCCCGCGACCTCACCGAGAACGTCGAGCAGCTCCAGGTCCGCGACGCTCTCCGGCTGGTGCGGGCGCGGATCGTGGCTACCCTCGCCCGGCTCGCCGAGCGGGCGGCCGAGCACCGCACGACGGTCATGACGGGCCGGAGCCACAACGTTCCGGCCCAGGCGACGACTCTCGGCAAGCGGTTCGCGAACGCCGGCCAGGAGCTCCTCGTGGCTCTCGATCGTGTCGACGAATTGCTCGCCCGGTATCCGCTTCGTGGGATCAAGGGTCCGGTCGGAACCCAACAGGACATGGCCGACCTGCTCGGATCGATCGAGAACGTCGACCGGATGGAGGCGTCGATCGCCCGCCACCTCGGCTTCGAACGGACCCTCACGAACGTCGGTCAGGTGTACCCGCGGTCCCTGGACCTCGACGTGGTCGCCGCCCTCGTCCAGGTCGCGGCTGCTCCGGCGAGCCTGGCCACCACGATCCGACTCATGGCAGGTCAGGAGCTCGTGACCGAGGGCTTCAAGCCGGGCCAGGTCGGCTCCTCGGCCATGCCGCACAAGATGAACTCACGGTCCTGTGAACGGGTCTGTGGTTTCGCAGCGATCCTGTCCGGTCACCTCGCGATGCTCACCCACCTGGCCGGGGACCAGTGGAACGAGGGTGACGTCAGCGATTCCGTGGTCCGCCGCGTGGCATTGCCCGACGCCTTCTTCGCCCTGGACGGCCTGTTCGAGACGTTCCTGACCGTCCTCGACGAGTTCGGGGCGTACCCGGCTGTGATCGAACGAGAGTTGGACCGCTACCTGCCCTTCCTGACCACGACGAAGGTCCTGATGGCGGCGGTGCGCAACGGTGTCGGACGCGAGACGGCACATGAGGTGATCAAGCATCACGCGGTCGCGGTCGCGCTGGAGATGAGGGAGAAGGCGACGGAGCGCAACGATCTCCTCGATCGACTGGCTGCGGACGACCGGCTCGGCCTGTCCGCGGCAGATCTGGCCGCGGTCGTGGCCGACCCGATCTCCTTCGTGGGGACGGCACCGTCACAGGTGGATTCGTTCGTGGCGCGGGTCGAGGAGGTCGTGGCGACGGACCCACTGGCCGCCGCATACCGACCGGCAGCGATCCTCTGAACCGTGTGGGAGAGTGAACCGATGACCGACGTACCGGTACCGAAGCTCTATTCCGGCAAGGTCAGGGACATCTACGAGTTGCCCGACGACAGGCTGCTCATGGTCGCGTCGGACCGGATGTCGGCCTTCGACGTCGTGATGGCGGAGGTCGTGCCGGACAAGGGCCGTGTACTCACCGCAACCTCCGCGTTCTGGTTCGCCCGGATGGCGAACCTCGTGCCCGGCCATCTGCTGTCGACCGACGTCGCGGACCTCGGCTTCGACGACCCGACCGGTGACCTCGCAGGTCGGATCATGATCTGCCGGCGTGCGGAGATGCTGCCGGTGGAGTGCATCGCGCGTGGATACCTGGCTGGTTCCGCGTGGAAGGAGTACCGGTCGAGCGGGACCATGAACGGTTCACCGCTCCCGTCCGGGTTGCTCGAGTCCTCGAAGCTGCCAGAACCGATGTTCACCCCTTCCACGAAGGCCGAAGTCGGTGACCACGACGAGAACATCTCGTTCGGACGGGCTGCGGACCTGGTCGGTCGGGAGATGGCCGAGCGGTTGAGGGACCTGACCATCGGCATCTATACGACGGCAGCCGAATGGGCCGCCGAGCGGGGGATCATCGTCGCCGACACGAAGTTCGAGTTCGGTGTCGTCGACGGTGAACTGGTCCTCTGCGACGAGGTGCTCACGCCTGACTCGTCGCGCTTCTGGCCCGCTGACGTCTGGAAGCCGGGTACGACGCCACCGGCGTTCGACAAGCAGCCTCTGCGTGACCACCTCGAAGGTCTCGGTTGGGACAAGTCTCCGCCACCCCCGCCCCTTTCGGACGACGTGGTCGCCCAGACCAGGCAGCGCTACGTCGAGGCCTACGAACGCATCACCGGTCTGCGGTTCTCCGACTGGCCGGGCGTCGAAGGCGACTGAGCATCGGTTCCCCGATGGTGGGGCGCGTGTGGGACGATGGACCCATGCTTTTCTCCGTGCAGGTCGAGGTGTCCCTCCGAGAAGGGGTCGCCGACCCGCAGGGATCGACCATCGAACGTTCCCTGCCGCACCTCGGTTTCGACGGCGTCAGAGGGGTCCGTGTCGGAAAATCCATCCGATTCGAACTGGAAGCGACCGACGAGTCGGCAGCTGTGGCGGAGGTCGAAGACCTGTGCAGGCGGTTCCTCACGAACCCGGTGATCGAGGATTCGCACGTGACCGTCACCGCGGTGGAGGCGGCCCGCTGATGGCGTCCCGAGTTGGCGTCGTCCTCTTCCCCGGTTCCAACTGCGAGTTCGACGTCCTCGAGGCCGTGAGGCTGCTCGGCGGCGACGCCGAGATCCTGTGGCACGGGGATGCCACGGTCTCCGGAGTGGACGCGGTCGTCGTCCCCGGGGGTTTCGCACACGGTGACTACCTGAGGCCGGGCGCGATTGCCCGCTTCTCCCCGGTCATGGACGCCGTGGTCGCGTTCGCCAACTCCGGCGGACCGGTCGTCGGCATTTGCAACGGGTTCCAGGTGCTGACCGAGGCCGGACTCCTTCCCGGGGCGCTCCAGAAGAACCGTGGACTGAAGTTCGTGTGCACCACCGTGGAGCTTCGAGTCGACTCGACCGATTCGGTGCTCACCTCCAACGCCGAGAAGGGTTCGGTCCTTCGAGTTCCGATCAACCACTTCGAGGGCAACTACACGTGCAGCCCTGAGATGCTGAACCAATTGCGTGAGAACGACCAGGTGGTCCTGCGATATGTGGACAACCCGAACGGGTCCGTCGACGACATTGCGGGCATCACCAACGAGGGTCGAAACGTCGTCGGCCTGATGCCTCACCCCGAGCGTGCGATCAGCCCATTGCTCGGATCCGACGACGGACTGCCGCTTCTCTCGTCGCTGCTGGCCGCTGCGTCGGTACCCGCCTGAGGCCGACGCCACGATTCTTGTCGACGCGAAAGGGCCGGACTCGTCGTCGTGACGAATCCGGCCCTCCCGACGGTTTCGTGAGGCTCGAGGCCCCGATCAGGAACGGCGGCTGATTCCGGCGCGGCGCAGGACGTCAGGGGTGACGCCGACCGCCCTGAAGGCCGCGTAGCTGATCTTCTTGCGTTCGGCGTACCCGGCCGCCGAGGCGATGAAGTCGGCCTCGAGCGCGGACAGGTCGACCGTGTCCGTGTCGGCGAAGGAAGCGATCTCCGCCTCCAGGTCCATCTTCCGTTGGGTCAACTGGAGTTGGTTCAACGGACTCGCATCGGCGAGTTGTGCCTCGACCGATTTCAGTTGCTCGCGAGCCGTAGCTTCGGTCCGCTTGCGGCCTCGCTTCGGCTTCGAAGCCGCGAGCGCTTCGAGATATGCCCTAACGGCATTTCCTTCCTGACGACCTTTGGCCAATGCTGCCTTGTGATCGTCGGACATGGATCGTTTCTTGGCGTTCTTGGACGGCATGAAGGACAGATAACCATTTTCCGAACCTTCCAACAAGACACGTGTGACAGGAACCCTTCATCAACAACTCGCCGGTCGATGTTTGTTGCAATCCAATGCGCACTTCTGCTGCATGGAGACAGTGACCGGGTGCAGGTAGCCGTGTGTCGAGAGCCGATCGAGGTTCCGAGGCGGCTTCGGAGGTCGACTGGGTCGACCGGTAGCCTCGCCTCGATGAGCGACGCCGACAGCACGCCGATCCACCGGGCCCTGGGTCTCACCGACGCCGAACTCGACGACATCGTGTCGATCCTCGGCCGGGAACCGAACCGCCTCGAGCTCTCGATGTATTCGGTCATGTGGAGCGAACACTGTTCGTACAAGTCCTCACGCATCCATCTCAAGCGGTTGCCCACCACCGGTGAGGGGGTGCTGGTCGGACCGGGTGAGAACGCCGGGGTCATGGACGTCGGTGACGGGATAGCGGCTGCGATCCGAATCGAGAGCCACAACCACCCCTCCT
>JAGQSN010000331.1 GCA_020439555.1 Acidimicrobiales bacterium
GGTGAACTCGACAACCGCGGCAGCCACTTCTATCTCGCCCTCTACTGGGCCCAGGAGCTGGCCCGCCAGACCGCTGACGCTGAGCTCGCAGCGCGCTTCGTCCCCGTCGCCGAGGCGCTGGCTGCGAACGAGGCGAAGATCGTCGACGAACTGAACTCCGTGCAGGGAGCCCCGGTCGACCTCGGTGGCTACTACCAGCCCGACCCTGCCAAGGCGTCCGCCGCGATGCGTCCGAGCGAGACGTTCAACGAGATCCTCGCAACTCTCGGCTGAGCGCGTCGCCGGCGGACCAGGTGGAGAACCCCTGGTTCGTCAGCGGCGCAGGCCGAGTCGGTCGTAGATCTCCTGGATCGACTGGGCCTTGTTCATCGCGTAGAGGTGGATGCCGGGCACGCCGATCTCCAGAAGTTCGGCGACCAGGTCCGCCGCCACCGCGACGCCGAGCCGGCGTGTCGCCTCCGGATCGCCGTCGACCTCGTCGAGCCGGGCCTGGAGTTCGTCGGGGATGTGCGTGGCGTTGACCGCCGCCATGCGCCGCAGACCGGTCACGCTGATGAACGGCATCACGCCAGGGATGACCGGCGTCTCGCAGCCGAGATCTGCCAGTTCCTCGACCATCGTGCGGTAGTGCTCGGCTTCGAAGAAGAACTGGGTGAGACCGAAGTCGGCACGGGCAAGCTTCGCCGCCAGGTAGCGACGGTCGGTCGCCCGGTCCGGCGAGCGCGGGTGAAGTTCGGGGAAGGCGGCGACACCGACGGAGAAGCCGTCGTCGATCTCGGCGATGAGGTCCATCAACTCGGTCGCGTAAGTGAAGTCGCCCTCCACGGGTGAACCGTCCGCCGGCGGGTCACCGGCGAGGGCGAGGATGTTGCAGATCCCGCCGTCGCGGTAGGTGGCGAGCAACTCGGCCAACTCTTCACGGGTGTGGCCGACGCAGGTGAGGTGCGGCATCGCGGGGAACGACTGCTCTCCGTCGACGCGCAGCACCAGGTCACGGGTGGTGTCCCGGGTCTTGCCCATCGCCCCGTAGGTGATGGACACGAAGGTCGGTTCGAGGCCCGCGAGCTCCTCGACGGCCTCGTCGAAGGCGACCTGGGCAGCTTCCGAGCGCGGGGGCGAGAACTCGAAGGACCACGAGGTCCCCTTGGCGAGCAGCTCGGCGATCGTAGACATCGGGGCGACACTACCTGAGGGCCGCCTGGACATCGTCAGATGGATCCGCCTCAACCTGGCCTTAACCTGACCTGCGACGCCGTCCGATCACGGAACCGAACAGGCCTGCGAGGCTGCATCATCGATGGCTGCCCACCTGGCCGGATCGACCGTCAACGGTGTGTCGCTCGCTGCCGCCTCGTCCAGCAGGGCGAGCAGGTCATCGGCCCAGGGTAGTTCTGCCCGCCCAAGGTCGGCCCTGACCTCGGCGAGGGCTGACACGACGTACGGATCGTCACCCGCGGTCATGAACTGGAGGGGGAAGCCGAGCTGGCCGAGGTCAGCACTTACCGCCGCCACCATGTCGCCAGACTGATCCGCGACCCATTGAGCGAAGGCCGCTTGGCCCGCAGGCGCCACCCGTACGATCAGCACTCCCTTGACGACCGAGTCGACGATCTCGTCGCCCTCGGGGTCCTCCCCGGCGGGGGGAATCGCCCCGTTCAGGTTGTCGCGGAACTCGTCCTGAGCCTCCTGCGTTGTCCGAGCGTGCACCACCTCGACATCCCTGCGAGCCGCAACGGTGTCGATGAAGGCTTGCTGCGCTGCGCCGTCCAGGGCCGAGTCGAGGGTGATCTTCACCTCCGAAGCGTCGATCATCGAAAGTACGGTGCGCAGAGTGGGGGCATCGGTTCGCGGGGCCGGAGCAAAAGCACGATCTATCGCTGCACATGCAGCCGCCGTTCCTGTCAGCGGTGCAACCTCGACGGACGAACTCGTAGTGAATTCGTCATTCGGATGCGGCTGGGGTGGCGGAGAGCATTCGGCCATTGCCGCCTTGGCGCCTGTGACGATGCGGAAGGTCGCGGCGCCGCTGAGGGACGTGCGGTCCAGAACTCTCAACTCGTTCGGTGTCGCGGTAGTCGCATCGATCTTTTGCACCAGCGCCCGCGCCCACGGCTCGTCGATGGAGGCCAGGTCCGCTCGCAACTCGTCGAGCCCCGTGTCGATCCCTCGGTCCTCCAGTACGGCCGCCTGGCTGAGCATGAAGCGGAGCCCATTCGTGCCGTCTGTGACGGACGCGACGCCGGGTTCCGCCGCCCACAGGTCTTCCAGCCGATCGAGGCTGTCGGGGTCGACCTCGACGGCCAGGCTCAACGGCAACCCATTCGCGATCACGTTGTCGACAACGTCCGGCTGATCGGCATACGCCTTTCTGACTACGGCCAGCGCTTCCTCACGTGAACGGACCGCAACCGATCTGACGCCCTGCTGACCGCGGATGGCGTCGGCACGGGCCTCCGCGGTCTCCTCGTCGACCACCATGTCGAAGGAGACGGTGACCGTCGGATCGAAATCGGCAACCACGGCTTCGAGACTCCGGGGTATCCCCGACAGGTCCATCGAGCCAACCGACGCGCTCTCGTCAGGAATGGAAGGAACGACCGAGGCGTCCGCGGGGTCTTCGGGCAGTGCGCCGGCTGGCCTCGGCAGAGGGAACTCTTGGTGATCGTTCGCAGGTAGGACTTGCCGACGAAGCGCCCGACACACGTCCTGAGTCCCTTCCGGTTGCGTTGCGACCCGTTGGACACCCTCCTTCTCACCAGGGACCGAGGCGACCGCAACACCGGCCGCGATGAGCAGCACCGCTGCACTGGCTACCGCTGCGGTGAGTCGGCGACGCTGCCGACGACGACCGGCCGCCCACAGCGCGTCGATGGACGGCACATCGCCGCCGTCACCGCGAGAAGCTCCTGCGCCGGAGAACCGTTCGTGAAGCTGGTCGTCGTTCATCGAGTCACCTCGGTCGTGGTCGGATCCGATGACATGGACGTCTCTATGCCGGCGTCACGCAGCTTGGCCAACCCTCGGCGGGTCCAGGTCTTGACGGTTCCTTCGGGTACTCCGAGGGTCACCGAGACCTGCTGGACACTGAAGTCCGCGGCGAAACGGAGAACCAACGCTGCCCGTTCGTCGCCGGGCAACACTGCGAGAGCATCCAGGAGTTCGGGATCACGCGGCGACGACTCGACGTGACCTGTCGGTCGGCCGGCCACCCTCGCCAGCGCACGCCGTTCGGCCTTCGCCCGACGCAACCGGGACCGCGCGAGGTTCACCGCTACCTGATGGGTCCAGGCACCCGGCGCTTCCATTTGGCGCACCTTCGGCCAACGTTGACAGACCCGAACGAAGGTCTCCTGGGTGAGTTCCTCTGCGAGAGGCCGGTCCCCGACCATCAGCACGAGTGTGTTGAGGACGCGACCTTGCTGCTCGGCGTAGAACGCCGCCAGGTCCTCCGGAGCCGTACCCGTTCGTTCCATGTCACCACGTACAACGCATCAGGGTGCCCGTTCGGTTTTTGCCTCCTACCGACCGGAGGCCGTGCAGCTCAACCCAGGTTTGCGCCGGCGCGGCGCTCCGCGGACTCGACGACGTTGCGGAACAGGAGTGCGATGGTCGTCGGGCCCACTCCCCCGATGCGGGGCGTGATCGCCCCTGCGACCTGTTCACACGATTCGTCGACGTCGGGCAGGAGCTTGCGGCCCTCGTAGCGGACCCCGCCGCCGATCACCGTCACGCCCGGGCTGAGGTGTTCGGGTCGCAGGATGCCCGGCACCCCAGCGGCGGCGATCACGATCTCGGCTCGTTTGGTGTAACGCTCCCAGTCCGGCACCCCGGTGTGCACGACCGTCACCGCCGCGTTGGCCGTCGGTCGCTTCTGTGACAACAGAAGCGCGAGCGGACGGCCCAACGTCGTGCCGCGCCCCAGGATGCATACCTCGCGACCGGACACCGGGATCTCGTAGTGGGCCAGCAACGCCTCGATTCCCGCCGGCGTGCACGGAACCGGTCCCGGCATGCCGAGGGCCAAGCGCCCCATGTTGACCGGGTGCAGGCCGTCGACGTCCTTGTCCGGGTCGAGGGCGAGCAGTGCCGCGTCGAAGTCGATCTGCGGTGGTGTCGGGTGCTGGAGGAGGATGCCGTCGACGTCGTCGGCGTCGTTCAGGTCACGGATCGCCGCCAGCACGTCCGCCTGGGTCGCGTCCTGGGGCAGGTGGTGGTGCGGCGACGTGAACCCGAGGGACTCGGCCTTCTCCATCTTCATGCGGATGTATCCGGCGCTGGCGCTGTCGTCGCCCACCAGGATCGTCCCCAACCCGGGCCTGTGACCGACCGCGAGGAGAGCCTCGATCCGGGGCGCCATGTCGGCGAACACGGCGTCGGCCACCGGTCCGCCGGGGAGCATGCGTGCAGTCATCGGATTCCTCCCGCAGCGATCAGTGCTTGAACTGGCGTTCGCCGGTGAAGACCATCGCGACGCCGAGTTCGTTCGCCTTCGCGATGTTCTCCTCGTCGCGGATCGAACCACCGGGCTGGACGATGACGGCGACACCTGCCGCCGCCGCTGACTCGATCCCGTCGGGGAACGGGTAGAACGCGTCGGATGCGCAGGCACCGCCCTGTGCCCGACCGGCAGCCTTGGACGCGGCGATCTCGCCCGCCTCGACACGGTTCTGCTGACCGGCGCCGATCCCCCATGCGACTCCGTCCTTCACCAGGACGATCGCGTTCGAGGTCGTTGCCGCACACAACCGGAACGCGAGAGCGGCATCCGCCAACTCCCCTTCGGTGGGCCGGCGTTCGGTGACGACGGTCCAGTCGCCGGGTGTCGTCGTGACCCGGTGCGGTTCCTGGACGAGCCAGCCGCCCGTGATGGGCCGCAGGTGCCGAGCGTTCGGTACCGGTGGGACGGCTTCGAGGAGCCTGGTGTTCTTGCGCTTGGCCTGGAGGGCCTCGATCACGCCGGGGCCGTAACCGGGGGCGATCACGAGGTCGGCCTGGGCGGCCGCGACCATCTCCGCGACCGTGGCCTCGTCGATCGGCTGGTTGAGGGCGACGATCCCACCGAACGCGGACCGGGGGTCGCACTCGAACGCCAGCCGGTAGGCATCGGCCAGCGTGTCCGCGACGGCAGCCCCGCACGGGTTCGCGTGCTTGATGATCGCAACCGCCGGGCGTTCGGGCTGCGTGCCACCCGCTGTGCCGAGGTCGTGAGCCAGCAACCAGGCGGCGTCCGCATCGAACAGGTTCAGGTAGCTGAGCGCCACGCCGCTGTGCTGGGTCGCCGTCGCCCACCACGGTTCGGCGCCGTGGTCCCGGTAGAGCGCGGCCTGCTGGTGCGGGTTCTCGCCGTAGCGCAGCGTCCGGTCCTCCCGGACTGCGGCGACGTGCAGGCTCGGCGGCAGCAACGCGTCGTCTCCGGTCGAGTCGAACCAATTCGTGACCGCGGCGTCGTACGCGGCGGTGTGAGCGAAGGCCGCACGGGCCAGCCGGCGACGGGTCTCGGCGCCCAGTTCGCCGTTCTCACGGATCTCGGCGAGGATCGTCGGGTAGTCGGCCGGGTCGACGACCACACCGACGTGGGTGTGGTTCTTGGCCGCGGCACGGACCAGCGTCGGCCCGCCGATGTCGATCAGGTCCTCGGGCGTGGAACCGTGGGCGAACTCCTTCTCGTCGGCCCCGAACGGGTACAGGTTCCCGACGACGAGGTCGATCACGTCGATCCCGTACTGCTCGAGTTCGGCGACGTGGTGGGGGTTGTGGCGGTCGGCGAGGATGCCACCGTGGACCTTCGGGTGCAGGGTGACGACCCGGTGGCCGAGGATCGCCGGGAACCC
>JAGQSN010000030.1 GCA_020439555.1 Acidimicrobiales bacterium
AAGCAGGTCAAGCAGGCGGCCGACGCGTTCGTCGACGAGGTTGGCGGGGCGTTGCGTTCCGTCGTGGAGCGGCTGCCGAACGTGGACCCCAAGGGGGTGGACCACGACGCGGCGAGCGACGCCTTCAACCTGGTGACCGCCCTGATCGACGTCGACCGGAGCCACACCGACGACGAGCTGTGGGGCCTGATCTTCGCCTTCGGCCGCTGGATGCCCGACGAACTGATGCGAGCCCTGCCGGACGACCTACGCCGAAGCGGGTTGCTCGTGGACCGGGCCAAGTGGCTCGACGAACCATCGCCGCTGTTCGAGATCCTCGTCAGCGCCGACCGCAAGTTCGGCACCGCTCACAGCCGGACCTACTACGACCGCGCCCTGCACCTCGCGTTCACTGTCGCGGCGCTCGAAGCGGCACCTTCTCGGAACGAGTTGGCGGCGATCGACGCGCTTCGTTCTCGCCTGCTCGCGGCGATGGACGGCCTGCCCGCGTCGCCGCTCGCCGGCGTCGGGCCGAGCACCCCGACCTCCGCCGCACCCGGAACCAGCGCGGCAGCGGCGTCGAAGGCGGGTTCCACCGACGGAGCCGGAGGATCGGGCGACGACAAGGACCCTGAGGCCGAGCTGCCTCCCCCGCGGCCGGTCGAGGAGGTCCTGGCCGAACTCGACGAGCTCGTCGGCCTCGACGGCGTGAAGACCGAGGTGCGCCTCGTCACGAACCTCCTTCGGGTCCAGCAACTTCGCGCCGAGCGGGATCTGCCGACCTCGCCGCAGAGCCGGCACCTCGTGTTCACGGGTAACCCTGGAACGGGCAAGACGACCGTCGCACGCCTTCTGGCCGACATCTACAGGTCCCTGGGCGTCGTGGAGAAGGGTCAGCTCGTCGAGACCGACCGGTCCGGGTTGGTCTCGGGCTACGTGGGACAGACGGCCATCAAGGTGATGGAGGTCGCCGACCGGGCGACCGGTGGCGTGCTGCTGATCGACGAGGCGTACGCGCTGGCCCGGGGTGGCGAGAACGACTTCGGGCGCGAGGCGATCGACACTCTCGTGAAGGTCATCGAGGACAGGCGTGACGACCTCGTCGTCATCGCGGCCGGCTACCCCGCCGAGATGGCGGACTTCATCGCCGCCAACCCTGGTCTCGCGTCGCGGTTCCCGAAGACCATCTTCTTCCCGGACTACAGCGACGACGAGCTCTGGGCGATCTTCACCTCGATCGGCGACAAGGCCGGATACCGGCCCGACGATTCCGCCGAGGCGAAGGTACGCGCCTGGTTCGCTGCGGTGCCCCGGGACAAGGGCTTCGGCAACGGCCGCCTGGCCAGGAACCTTTTCGAGGATGCCGTGGCACGTCAGGCGGGCCGGGTGGTGGAGATCGAGGACCCGACCGACGAGGACCTGATGACCCTCACCGCGGCCGACATCGCCGAGCCTGGCGAAGGCCCCCGACACGGCAACGCCGACCCGGCCGTGCGTGACACACCGCCGTCCTCGACGATTCCGGCATCGCCGACGGAACCCACTCCCACCGACCCGACCGACGAGGACGCTTCGGCGTGAAGACACGAATCGGGGCAGTCGTCGGCGCGATCACTCTGATAGTCGCCGCCGTGCTGGTGCGCGGTCTGCTCGCTGGCGACGGCGGTGACTCGCCATCTCGACGGAGCGGCGAACGCACGCCGGTGGTTGCATGCAGTCCCGGTGTGGAGGCGGTCTGCGAGGCCCTGGCCGCCGAGGGGGCGATCGCGGAGAACCCGCCCACGTTCGACCTCGACTCGGACGCCGCCACGACGGGCATGCTCGACGACAGACGCATCGACGCCTGGATCACCTGGAACCCCGCCGGTGCCGTTGCGAACGAGATGTCGAACGACCTCGAACCCTGGGGCGACACGACCCCCGTCGGTTCCTCCCCTCTCGTTCTCGCCTCCGATTCACCTCTTCCGAAGGAATGCGACGGTCCGACGATCGCCTGGAAGTGCGTCGACAGTGCCGCGTTCGAAGCGGGTGTCGCTGTCGGAGATCCGTCGACGATCGACGGACTCCTCCGCACGTTTCCAGTGGCGGCGCTGGTTCAACGCGACCTGAACTTCACCGACGCAGCCTCGATGAACGACGTCCGAACGCTGCTCGACATCCGCGGGAGCGTTCCGACGTCGATGACTTCAGAGCTGTCCCGGGCCCAGGCGCCCGGCTTCTACAGCGCAATCGTCGCCACAGCTCACGGTGCGAGAAGGGCGAAGCTGGCCCACACCAAACCGTTCGCCGGGACCACCATGACGCTGGTGGTGACGGTAGCGAGCACTGGTGCTCCGACCGACTGGGTACGTCCCGCGTTCGAACTCGAATCGGTCAGGACAGCCGTCCAAGACGCGGGCGTCGACCCCGACCAGGCAACACTTGAGGGCGCCCCTGCCCCTGGGGCGCTTTCCGCACTCCGACAGGAGATCTCCCCATGAGGTTCACCCGCACCATCCGGACCCTGACAGTGGGAACCGCACTGGCGCTGATCGCTTCCGGCTGCGGGGGTGGAGGTGGAGGCGGAACCGACGAGGACGGACTCGGGGACCCCGGAGACTGCACGGTGATCGACACCGCCGTGTCCTCCGAGAAGATCGACCTGATGAAGGACCTCGCCCGGGACTTCAACGGGTCCGAGGCCGCCGAGCTCAGCGGTGGAGGCTGTGCCTTCGTGCGTCCGTTCTCGAAGGCGTCGGGCGGCGCAGCGGAACTGCTCGCCGAGGAATGGCGCGGGGACAGCAACCCCCAGCCCGTGATCTGGTCCCCGGCAGCGTCCAGCTGGGGGGCGATCCTCAACCAGCGGCTCGCCCAGGCCGGCAAGCCGGAGATGGCCGGTAAGGCTGTCTCGTTCATGCTGACCCCGTTGGTGATCGCCATGCCGAAGCCGATGGCCGAAGCCCTGGGTTGGCCCGACGCCAAGATCGGCTGGTCCGACGTCGCCGCACTCGCCACCTCCCCCGACGGCTGGGCGGCGAAAGGCCATCCGGAGTGGGGCAAGTTCAAGCTGGGCAAGACGAACCCGAACTTCTCCACGAGCGGACTGTCGGCCCTGATCGGCCAGACCTACGCCGCCACCGGAAAGACCAGGGACCTCTCCTCGGAGGACCTGAAGGCCAAGAAGACGATCGAGTTCTCCCAGGACGTCGAATCGGCCGTCGTCCACTACGGCGACATCACGATGACGTTCCTGAACAACTGGTTCCGAACCGACCGCAGTGGCACGTCGCTCAACTACGCCTCCGCCGTCGCCGTCGAGGAGAAGTCCGTCATCGACTACAACCAGGGCAATCCCGACGGGGTGCTCGATCCTGGTGAGCAGGTCCGCAAGCCGCGGATTCCGCTGGTGGCCATCTACCCGAAGGAAGGCACCCTCTACAGCGACAACCCGCTGTACGTGCTCGACGCCCCCTGGGTGGACGCGGACGAGAAGGAAGGGGCTGCGAAGTTCATCGACTTCGTCCAACTCGCCCCGAACCAGCGGAAGGTCCTGCGCTACGGCTTCCGGCCAGGCAACCCCGACGTCGCCGTCGGTAGCCCGATCACAGCGGCAAACGGTGTCGACGCGAAGCAGCCGTCCAAGCTCCTCCAGGTACCGGACCCGCCGGTCATGATCTCGTTGTTGGACCTGTGGAAGCGACAGCGCAAGGACGCACGCGTGCTCCTGGTGCTCGACGTTTCCGGTTCGATGGAGGACCCGACGGACCCCGACGACCTCGGCGGACCGTCCAAGTTGGAACTCGCCAAGAAGGCCGCCGTCGAATCCCTAGGCGAGTTCAAGTCCACTGACGACGTCGGTCTGCGCATCTTCTCGACGAACCTCGGCCCGAACGAGGACCAGGATTACCTCGACCTGTTGGACATCCAGCCGATGAAGGCGAACCGGGAGGCGCTGTCACGGCGGATCCGCGACCTGTTCCCGACGAACGGCACTCCCCTCTACACCGTCACATCCGACTCCTACGACGAAATGGTGTCCGGCTACGACCCGACGCGGATCAACGCGGTCGTGCTGCTGACCGACGGGGCCAACGACGACGGCAACGACTACGACGACGAGGAGCAGTTGCGATCGCTGATCCAAAAGCTCCAGGCGAACAACAACAACGAGAACGACAAGCCGGTACGTGTGTTCGCGATCGGCTACGGGACCGAGGCGAACCACCAGGTGCTCGAACAGATCGCCGAGGCGTCCAACGCGGCGTACTACAGCGCGAGCGATCCCGAGACGATCACCAAGGTGTTCACTTCGGTGATCTCGAACTTCTGACGGAGACACAATGGCGACGTCGAGCTTCCGGGACCGGTTCTTCACGAAACCGGTCGCGCATGCCCTGACGTCCCCGAGCGGCATCCTCGCCGCTGGGGCCGGGGCCGCGGTCGGCATCGTCGCCACTGCTCCGCTGAGCATCCCGTTGGCGGTCGTCGGGGGACTGGTCGGTGGGGCACTGGGTCTCGGTGGCCGCCTCTTGGCGGCCATGCCGAAGGCGGCCACGAAGCCCCGAATCGATCCGTTCCAGGTCCAGGAGCCGTGGCGGGGCGCAGTGATCGACGCGCTCGAGGCCAAGGTGCGTTTCGACCAGGCCGCCGACACCTTCCGTCAGGGGCCGCTGGATGACGCCGTCGATCGGATCGCTTCGCAGCTCGACGCCGCGATCGAAGAGTGCTGGCAGGTCGCACGTCAGGGCGACACGGTGGCTCAGGCCCGGAAGCGGATCAGCGATCGAGACATCTCCAACCAGCTCACGCGCCTGCGGGGCTCCCTGAACGGCGCCGAACCGAACGAGGTCCAGGCGCGCACCATCGAGGCGCTCGAGAGCCAGTCGGCGACAGCCCGACGGCTCGACCAGATCCTGTCGGACACGTCGGATCGGCTCGCTCTCCTCAACGCCCGCCTCGACGAGAGCGTCACGCAGGCCATCGAGTTGTCGGTCGGCGCCCAGGGCGGCGACGCGTCGACGATCGGCACGGACCTCGGCGGGATCGTCGAGGAACTCCAGACGCTGCGCGTCGCGATGGAGGACGTACGCGGCACTGACACCCCGGCACCCGGTACGTCGTGACCTCCGAGGATCCGCCCGAACCCGCTGTCCTGAGACCGCGGACCGTTACACCGGGACTTCCCGCCGCGGCGCCCGTTCCTCTTCGACCTCGCACCGTGCCGGCAATGGGCCGACCGGTACCACTGCCGCCCGCCGGCAAGTCGGATGCAGTTCCGACCACTCCCCCGGCCGAGAGGTCGGACCAGCAGGTCCAACAGGTCGAGCACCTCCTGATCGACCTGTTGGACGACGGTGCCCGTCGAACGTTGGACACGGCGATGACGAGGATCGTCGCGGCGGCGGACAACGCCATGCGTGAGGCCGAGGAAGCGGCAACGGGAGAGGGCGCTGAAGCTCTGACTCGTCCCGACGACCCGATCGACACCGCCCAGGTGTTCCTCCAGGACCGGTCGAACGACGAGGCCGCTCCCGACCCCGTCGTCGAGACCGCGACACGGGGTCCCGAATCGATCGAGGAGGCCAACGTCGCTCCCCGGGCGATGTTGCGGAACAACTTCTACGTGGCCAGCGGGACCGCCGTCTCCCGACTGACCGGGCTCGTGCGCACGTCGCTCGTGATCACGCTCCTCGTGGGCGGCCTCGCGGACGCCTACAACAACGCCAACACGACCCCCAACCAGATCTACGAACTGATCCTCGGCGGCATCCTCACCGCGACCCTCGTTCCACTCTTCACGGACGACCTGGAGAAGGGCGGCAAGGACGGCGCGACCACCGCGATCATCTCCACAGCGATCGTCGCTCTCCTGGTGGTCACGGTGATCGCGCTCATCGCCGCCCCGCTCGTCATCCTGCTTCTGAGCACCGGATCGCCTGCAGGTGCACGAGACGACTACCTGCACGTAGGCGTCAGGTTGTCGCTCCTGTTCGCCCCCCAGGTGTTCTTCTACGGGCTGATGGCCGTCTGGTCGGCGGCTCTCAATGCCCGACACCGCTTCCTCGCGGCCGCGTGGGCTCCGGTCCTCAACAACGTTGTCGCCATCGCGACCTTGTTCGTCGTGTGGCGCCATGTCGGTCGGTACCCGACCCTCGTCGACGGCGTCGCCGACGGACGGCTGATCTTGATGCTCGGTATCGGAACGACGGCGGGGATCGCGGTCATGACCCTGGCGCTCTTCCCTTCGATCCGCCGTGCCGGTGTGCCGCTCCGCTTCAAGCCCCAGTTCCGCCACCCCGCCGTCCAGCGGGCGGTCCGCCTGTCGGGCTGGACCATCGGTTACGTGGTCGCGAACCTCGTCGCGGTCAACGTGATCCAGATCCTCGCCAAGCCGGGCAGTGACGATCCGTCGATCTACACGACCGCCTACCAGTTCTTCCAGCTTCCCCACGGACTGCTGGCCGTGTCGATCATGGTGACGTTCGAACCGCTGTTGGGGCGGGCCGACGCCCGTGGCGACCGGAAGGCTTTCAACGACCACCTGCTACTGGGCTATCGCCTCATCGGCCTGCTCGTGATCCCCGCCGCGGTCGGCTACTTGGCGTTGCCTCTCGGTCTCGACCATCGAACGTTCGTCGGCACGGCGTCGATCGAGCGCGGTTTCAAGGTCCTGTCGGTGGTGGGCGGATTCGCGCTCGGGCTGCCGGGCTTCTCGTCGTACCTGTACACGCTCCGTGGCTTCTACGCGATGAAGAACACTCGGACGCCCTTCTTCCTCAACTGCTTCGAGAACGCCGTCAACATCGGCACGGCGGTGGTCTTCGTCCGCTGGTGGGGCGTCGTCGGCCTCGCCATCTCCTTCGCCACGGCGTACACGGTCGCGGCGTTCGCAGCCCAGATCGTGCTGCGCCGACACAGCCCGGGTTTCGACTGGTCAGGTCTGGCCAACACCTGGCTGAGGCTCCTGGTCGCCGCTTCACTGATGGGGGGTGTCGTCTACGGGCTGGTGGCCTTCCTGTCCCCCGGTTCCGCAGCGGCTCTCGTACCCACCGTGGCTGCAGGGGTCGTCGTGGGTGGCGTCGTCTACTTCGTCACCATCCTGCTGATCAGGGTGCAGGGGATCGACGAGCTGTTCGCCCGATTGCCGGGCCTGGGTCGGTTCGCCCGCACCTGAGCGGCGGCCATCGCCGTGCGACGGTGCCGTAGGCTGCCGCCATGATCAAGTTCTTCAAGAAGCTGTGGGCCTACATCACGGCAGGCGCGAACTCGAAGTTCGAGGAGAAGGCGGACCCGAAGATCCAGTTGGAGCAGGCGATCTCGGAGGCGCAGGACCAGCACCGGCGCCTCAAGGAGCACGCCGCGAACGTGATCGCGCAGCAGAAGCAGACCGAACTCCAGCTGAATCGGGCGATGGAGCAACTCGAGAAGCTGAACGCGAACGCCCGGCAGGCCGTGAAGATGGCCGACGCCGAGTCCAAGAAGGGCAACGCAGCCAAGGCAGCCGAGTACACGAAGGCCGCCGAGACGATCGCCACCCAGCTCATCGCCGTCGAAGGCCAGGTCGAAGAGCTCAAGACGATGCACTACAGCGCTACCCAGGCATCGGACCAGGCGAAGGCTGCGGTCGCCCAGAACGGCCAACTCCTCCAGAAGAAGCTCTCGGAACGCAACGAGCTCCTGAGCCGCCTCGAGCAGGCGAAGATGCAGGAGCAGATGAACAAGGCGATGGCGTCGTTGTCCGAGACCGTCGGCCAGGACGTCCCGACGTTCAACGAGGTCCGCGACAAGATCGAGACCCGCTACGCCAAGGCCAAGGGCATGAGCGAGCTGGCCGACACGTCCGTCGAGAACCGGATGATCGAGATCGAGCAGGCAGCGGCCAACTTCGAGGCCCAGGACCGTCTCGCCAGCATCCGTGCCCAACTCGGCATCGAGGACCCGAACGCCTCGACCGAAGCCGCTCCGCCCGAGCCCCAGGTGCAGCAGGCCACGGCCCCTGCGACCGAGCCCGCCACCGAACCGGCCACGGAACCTGCGACCCCGCAGCAGTCCCCCGGCGTCTGACCCTCACGAAATGGCGTAGTTCCACGTCGCTGCGCGACCGAGAACTACGCCATTTCGCTCCTGGCCGGCGGTTCAGGGGGTGGTTGCCGCTCCATGGGCCGACGGCACCACGACCAGATCGTCGCGGTGGACGACGACGGAGGAGACGCCGTCGGGGAGATCCTCGGACTTCCTTCCGGCGGCCGCTGCGAGGTCGTCCGATCCGGTCCTGGCCAACCCCTTGGCGAAGGTGGTTCCGTCGGGACCGACGATCTCCACCGCGTCCTGGGCGTGGAACCGACCCTCCACCGCGCGGACTCCAGCGGCGAGCAGGGACACACCCCGGTCGAGCAGGGCTCTTCGTGCACCGTCGTCGACGACGATTCGTCCACTGGTCCTGACGGCGAACGCGATCCAGAGCTTCCGCGCCGACATGCGCTCCGCTCGCGGGTGAACGACCGTCCCGACCCCCGGTGCGCCTTCCACGGCGTCCACCAGGACCCGTTCACGTCCGGCGGCGGCGATGACCGTCCGGACTCCTGCCCAGGAGGCGATCTTGGCGGCCTGGACCTTCGAGGCCATTCCGCCACTTCCCCGTACCGTCCCCGCGCCGCCCGCCAGGGCTTCGACCTCGGCGTCGAACTCGACTATCTCCTCGATCAACGACGCGGAGGTGTCGACACGCGGGTCCGCTGTCAGCAGGCCCGCGGCGTCGGTCAACAGGACGAGCAGGTCGGCCTTGAGCAGGTGGGCGACGAGTGCGCTGAGACGGTCGTTGTCCCCGAAGCGGATCTCGTCGTCCGCGATTGCGTCGTTCTCGTTGACGACGGGCACGACCCCCAACTCCAAGAGCCGGCGCAGGGTTCCCCGGGCGTGCAGGTACTGCTGCCGGATGCCGAAGTCGAGAGGCGCGAGCAGTAGTTGCCCCGACACGATTCCCTGGTCGGCGAAGGCGTCGTCGTAGACGCGCATGAGGCGGCTCTGACCGATGGCCGAGGCTGCCTGCAGGGTGACCGCATCGGTCGGGCGCTCGGATCCGCCGAGTCCGATCGCCGGAAGTCCGGCGGCGATGGCGCCGGAGGTGACGGCCACGACCTGGTGGCCGGCGGAACGTACTGCGGCGAGGCCCGAGCAGAACTTGGACACCGCGGCTACGTCGATGTCGCCGTGGTCGTCGGTGATCGACGACGTGCCGATCTTGGCCACCACCAGCTTTTTCACCCGCTAAGGGTGCCTGTTGGGGACCCCTCCCGTCGAACCGGATCCGCTGCGCTCAGTCGGGTACGTAGTCGAACGTGAAGTCGCCGATGTGGACGACGTCGCCCTCGTCCGCACCTGCGCGGGCGAGGGCCTTGTCCACGCCGAGACTGCGGAGGCGTTGTTGCGCGTAGGCGAGTGCCTGTAGGTCGGTCATGTCGGACAGGGCGACCGCGCGCTCGACGGCGCGGCCACGCACCACGAAGGCCCCGGAATCGAGGCGTTCGACCACGACGCCCTCCGGCCGGGGGCGGTGGACCACGAAGGGTTCGGGTTCCGGTTCGGCCTGGCGTGCGGCCCGTACCAATTCCGCCAGACGACCGACCAGCGTCGCGAGACCGTCACCGGTGACCGCCGAGAACGTCGGCCCATCCCACGGTTCCGACGGGGCCGGGTCCGCGATGTCGGCGCGGCTACCGACGACGATCGTCGGACGTTCGAGCAGGTCGGGGCGGTAGGCGCCGAGCTCGCGTCGCAGGATGGCCTCCTGTGCGGCAGGAGTGTTTTCGGCGGTCGGAGCGAGGTCGACGAGGATCGCGAGCGCCCGAGCGCGTTCCACGTGGCGGAGGAACCGATGTCCGAGGCCGCGGCCCTCACTCGCTCCTTCGATCAGGCCGGGGATGTCGGCGACGACGAACTCGTCGCCTTCGTCCATCCGTACGACCCCGAGGTTCGGTTCGAGCGTGGTGAAGGGGTAGTCGGCGATCTTCGGTTTGGCCGCGGAGATGCGTGAGATGAGCGTGCTCTTGCCGACGTTCGGGAATCCCACGAGTGCCACGTCCGCGAGGAGCCGCAGCTCGAGGCGCAGCCAGCGCTGCTCGCCGGCCTCGCCCTGCTCGGCGAAGCTCGGGGCTCGCCGCTTGTTGGATAGGAACCGGGCGTTGCCACGTCCACCACGGCCTCCTGCTGCCGCGAGCCAGCGATCGCCCGCGTTGACCAGGTCGGCGAGGATCTCCCCCGTCTCGTGGTCGTGGACGGTGGTCCCTTCGGGGACCTGTACCTCGAGGTCTGCTCCCGACTGGCCGTGGCGCTTCTTGCCCTGACCGTGTGTTCCGCTGCCGGCCTTGCGGTGGGGGTGATCCCGGAACGCGAGAAGCGAGGCGACGTTCCGGTCGGCGACGAGCCACACGTCGCCTCCCTTCCCACCGTCACCGCCGTCCGGCCCGCCGAGGGGCACGTGTGCCTCCCGCCGCGTCGCCACTGCGCCGGCGCCACCGTCGCCGCCCTTTGCGTTGAGCTGGGCCTCGTCTACGAAGGCGGACATGGCCGCTCAGGCTAACGGTCGTAACGGGACACGGGTCGAGTCCGGCGGTCCGAGCTTCGGCGAAGCCGTTCGGCCGGCGAGTGCTCATCGAGTCGGTGCTCGAGAGCGGTCACCGGTCGGAGCTGCGGCTACTCCTCGATCAGGTGGACCGGGTCGCCGATGACCTTCGCCGTCCACACGGTGCGGTCGTTCGGCGAGGAACCGCTCTGGACGTTCCGGAACTCGTAGAGGACCTTCCACCAGCAATCCGTGCACGTGTAGGTGAGGGGGACGCTGATGCGGATGTCCAGCCACTTTTCCTGGTACTGGTTCTTGCCGTTGGCACGGGTATTGATCCGGCAGTTGCTGGAGTTGATCCAGGTCGAGGCACCACGAGCCCGGTACTTGCAGGACTGCACCGAGTCTCCTGGTCCCCGAATGTTCGCGTAGTAGGTGCCGGAGGCGCCGTCACCCGGGTCGAACAGCGAGATCTCCAGGGTCTTGCCGGCGTGGATCTGGCTGATCTCCGCCAGGTAGAAGCTGGCGTTGATGTTGCCGCTGCGCCCTGGGAGGTTGTTGAACAGCGAGATGTCACCGAAGGTGTAGAGGGCCGGCTGATCGCCGGATCCGCTGCTGCGAGCTCGGACCGAGAACTGATTCCAGCCGTTGCCCCCGTCGGGGATGGTTGGGATCGCCGACGACTTGACCTGCATGATCCACTTGCCTGGCGCGGACGGGGTGAAGCGGCAGAGAGTCACCCACTTGTTCTTGTAGATCGCCGGATCGGCTTCCTTGGCGATTCGGAAGCGTCCGGGTGTTCCGCCGTTGCAACGCCCGACCATCGACAGGTTGTTCGCAGGATCGATGTTGTCCTGCGGGTTGGCAGGGGTGTCGTCGGGCTGGAAGAGCTCGAACTGGGTGTTGACCGAGCCGTAGTCCGCTGTCTCGACGTTCGCGTAGCTGGCGCGCTGGTAGAAGCCTGCGTCGTAGATGTCGAGGTTGAGCGTACGGCCGACGGCCGCCTGCGGGACATCGATGATGTACAGGTAGCCCCAGTTGCGGTACTCGGGCCCCAGTTTCGTGGAGTACGGGTCACCGTTGCCGTAGTCCGTATTGGGCCCGGAGATCGACGCCCACAGGTTCGGTGCGCCGGTCGGGTAGCCGGAGGCTGTCGGGTCGTTGCCCAGGTGGTTCTCGGGGCTTCCCATGCGGACCGGCAGCAGGTACTCGGCGAACGCGTCGCGGTGCATGTTCAGGTCGTTTCCACCGAGGTTCGAGAAGACGAAGCTCCCGACCTTCTCGTCCCTGATCGTCACTTTCAGGCGGTTCGGCCCGGTCTCGCTCCGCTCCACGTCGACGTCGATGTTCGGGTCGGCGTCGTCGAAGCCGTTCTTCTTCGCGGTGGCTATCGCCACGGACCTGGCTTTGGTCTCGTCCGGCAGCCATACGACGCCGGCCAGCGCCGCCGCGTCGGCGGCTTTCTGCATCTCCGAGGCGCGGTTGTACCAGGAGCCGACGTCGATCGACAGCCCCACCAGCAGCATCAAAGGGATGAGCAGCATCGCGAACATGACGAGGACGTACCCGCCCTCGCGGTCCGCCGCGCCGGTCCGGATCAGTCTCGACCTCTCTCGGTCGTGGTGTCCCAGTCGCATCAGGTGTCCTCCTCCGGTTCGAGCCTCATCACCGCCGTGCGTTCGATGATCACGTCGTCCCCGATGATCGGGAACATGTAGTCGTGGCGCACCTGAACCCATACCCCGTAGTACTGGGCTGTTGCGGCTACGGCGTCTCGGCCCGTCGGGCACCAGTTCTTCGAGGTCGCGATCTGGAGACAGCCGGAGCTCGTCGTGGCCGTCGTCATCGGATCGGCTTCCCAGTTGGTCCGGAAGTTGGCTCCGGTGATCACCTGGCACGCCGACGTCGACGACGTCTTGCAGGTGGGCGGCACCTTGCCGTCTGCCGAGTCGGCCCGGAACACGACCACGCGCTGCACGTCGTCGAGCAGCCCGCTCGACGCGAGCGAGGCCTTCATGCCGGAAAGGGCGTCGTAGTCCGCGCCCCGTTCCGACTGTTCGCTGGATCCGGTACGCGCTGCGGTACGGACGCCGGCGTTCGCCTCGATCCCGGACCGCCAGGCCATGCCGTAATCGAAGGTTCCGGCAGCGAGCAGGAACAGGAACAGGGCGACGATCGCCAGCTCCACCAGGCCGGCCCCTCGTTCGGACGTGCGAAGTCCGGATGCGCCCCGTGGCCTTCCGATGTGCGCGACTCTTGCCATCACTCCGCCCTCGGTTCGAGACGGATGATCGACTGATCGTCGATGGTCGCGGACGAGCCGAACAGGTGGGTCACCCACTGGTGCTTGACCCTCATCCACACGCCGACGTACTCGGCACCGGTTCCCGTTCGCGTGACCTTCCTGGTCGTGGGGCACCAGAAGCGGTCCGGGGATGTCGTCTTGCAGCCGAAGACCAGCTTGGCGGGATCCGGTGCCCGCCCGTCCGCGAGCGCATCCGCTTCTTCTGCGACTTGGTCGACGGCCTGCTTCATCGAAGTCGTGGTGTAGACGTTGCACACGCCGCTGACCGGCGTGCCTGCCATGCACGACGCACTCGGCGCCTCACCGAACTTGGATGGCTTGTAGACGACGATCCGGACGATCGAGCTCCGGTTGAGCGCGGTCACCTCGCGGGAGATGTTGACCAACGTGTACACGTCGGCCCGGAGTTCGTTGCCCACGGCGCTGGAGGCTCTGGCCCCTGCACGGACGCTGTTGGCGACGGCGAGGTCGTCCTTCATGTACAACCCGCCCTCGAACACACCCATGACGAGCGTGAAGAACACGATGAAACAGAACGTGGCCTCCACGATCCCGGTTCCGAGTTCACCGACCCGGGAACGCAGGTCGTGCGCGTAGTTCCGCGGGTGGTGGCCGAATGGCCGCCGCGACCGTGTCTCCCATCCACACCGCTGCTTCACCATCGGGGTATCGGCAGGTCAGGGCGACTACCTGAGGGTTCGTGCAAAGAAATGACGCGAAATGCCCAGGGAGTGAGCTTCGCTGTCAGGGGCGCGGCGTACCCTCCAAGCGATGCATCCACCGCTCGACACCGCCACCTTGGACGCCGCTGCCCTGACGTTCGCCCACGGGCCCATCTCCGTCGGCGGCGGCAGATTGGTCGAACGCCCCGAACGCGAGGAGCGTGAGGACGCAGCCCTGGCACTCGGTGCAACGAGAGCGACGGGTGCGGGTGACCGTGCTCAACCCGAAGCACCGGACCGATTTCGAACGTGCTTCGAACGGGACCTGGACCGGATCCAGCACTCGAAGGCTTTCCGGCGCCTCGCCGGAAAGTGCCAGGTGTTCGTCGCTCCGGGAGACGACCACCTCCGCACGCGGCTGACTCACGCGATCGAGGTCTGTCAGGTGGCGGTGTCGATCGCGCGGCCCGTGGGTCTGAACGTCGCTCTGACCGCCGCGGCTGCCACCGGTCACGACTGTGGCCACGGCCCAGCGGGTCACGCCTCCGAGGGAGCCCTGTCACCGTTCGTGGAAGGTGGCTACCACCACGCGGTGTACGGCGCTGACGTGGTGCTGGAGCCTCTCAACCTCTGTTCGGAGACGTTGGACGCGATTCGCAACCACTCGTGGAACCGCCCCGCTCCGCTGACCCCTGAAGGCGAGGTGGTGGCGTGGGCGGATCGGATCGCGTATGTCTGCCACGACTTCGAGGACGCGGTGGACGCAGGAATAGTCAGACCGGCCGACCTGCCCGCGGAGGTGAGGGAGACGGTGGGCGGGGACCGTCGCAGCCAACTTCACGCGTTCATCACCGCGATGGTCGAGACGATCGCGGAGACAGGGGTCGTCGCTCTCCGAAGCCCGGAGGCCGATGCACTCGACGCGTTCAGGGCGTTCAACTACGAGCGGATCTACCTGCGCCCCCAGTCGGTGGAACAGGCTGATCGCGCCGCGCGCCTCATCGCCGGGCTGGCCGAGTTCTACCTACAGGCCCCTGCGCACATGCCACATGGGGCAGACCTGGTCCCGGGAACACCCGCAGCTGTCGCTGCCGCGGTCCGCTACGTGTCGGGAATGACCGACAGGTTCGCGAACCGTGCCGCTGTCGAACTCCTGGGCTGGGACGAACGGGAACTGCCCAGCGGAGCCTGATCGAGCAGGGTCCTTCGGTCAGCCTTCGCGGTGGGCGACGAGTCTCGCCGCCCCGATCAGGACCGAACGGATCTCAGGGGTGACCGGCATCCGCCCGACGCTGTGGATCGCGTCGGCGAGCAGACCGTCGATCAGCTGTTCGATCTCGGCTCGGGCACCGCACTCGACGAGGATGCGCCGTGCACGTTCGACGTCCCCCTCGAGCATCTGGTCCGAACCCAGTCGGGTGAGCACCGGGCGGTCCTCGGGACGACAGGTGGCGAGTCCGACCTCGATCAGTCGCGTCACCTTCCCTTGTGCGAGGTCGCCGCCGACCGGCTTGCCCGTCAGGTCCGGGTTTCCGAAGGCTCCGAGCAGGTCATCTCGGAGCTGGAAGGCGCGGCCGAGTTGACGGCCGTAGGACCTCGCGGCCGTCGCCATCTCGTCGCTCCGGCCGGCGAGCGCAGCGCCGAGGAGCAGCGGACCTTCGACGGTGTAGCGAGCGGTCTTGAGTTCCATGATCCGGTCGGCCACCTCGACACCTTCGACCGGACCACGGGCCGCCGCCGCAATGTCGAGATACTGGCCGACCATGAGGTCGCTGCACATCTGGTAGAAGACGCTCGTCGCAGTCGGCGGGGCCCCGGTCATCAGCAGGGCGGCATGGGCGAACGCCAGGTCGCCCATGAGGATCGCGATGCTGTTGCCGTGGTGGACGGCGTCGCCGCGCAGCCGCCTGGACCGGTGCAGGTCCGCGTATGTGACGTGGATGGTCGGAACACCCCGGCGGGCGACAGCCTCGTCCATGACGTCGTCATGGATGAGGGCGAAGGTGTGCAGCAGTTCGACCGCGACCGAAGCGTCCCGCACCTCGGGGCTGCGGGGATCGCCGCCCAGTCCCTCGAACGCCCATCGCACGAAGGCCGGCCGAAGACGCTTTCCACTCGTGAGAGCCATGGCCCGGTAGCTGCCCAGGACGGCCTTGATCTCGGGGTCGTCGCCGTCGAGCCAAGGGCTCATCGTCTCGTCGATGACCTTCTCGATCCGCGAACGGACGTCGCGGTCGATCTCCTTCAGGTCGTCGAGAACACGCGTGACGATGCCCTCATCGGATGGGACCGAGTCGCCGAGGCTGTTCAGCGACGACGCCGACTGGGGGTTGTGGGGGCCGTCGGTCACCGTAGCCATCTCGTCTGTGAGGTGGTCCGGGTTGTGCCCGCACCAGCGAGATCAGTCGGAGGTCACTCAGCGTCCGGGAGGACGTCCACGAGTTTGCGTCCACCACGCCGGGCGAACTTGACCCGGCCGGTAGCCGTCGCGAAGAGGGTGTCGTCCCCTCCCCTGCCGACGTTCTCACCGGGGTGGAAGCGGG
>JAGQSN010000332.1 GCA_020439555.1 Acidimicrobiales bacterium
TGTCGCCCTGGACCTTGATCTTGCCTGCCATGAACGCCTGCATGCCGGCCTGCGGGTTGCCCTCGACGAGGATCGCCTTTGCGATGTCGTAGTCGAGGGTGACCGTGAGGTCCGGGTTCTCGAGGTGCCCGACGTCCATGTTCATGTCACCGTCGGTGGTGTCCATGTGCGCATCGATCGGGCCGTCGGAGACGTCTGACGGAACCTCGGTGATCACGAGGTTCATCCGCATCTTGTGGGGCGGCGCTCCACCCTTTCCCTCGTACTCGGCTCTGATCTCCTTGGCCTGTTCCAGCCACTCGTCGCTCAGGAACTTCGACACCGGTCCTCCTCGGGGCTTCGGGACGGGTTGCCACGACGCCGTGTCGGGCGGCCGGACTGTATCGGTCCTGACGGGCCTCTGGCGCGGATCTTGCACGAAACCGTGTCGTGGTGGGTCTCTCGTGAGTGTGGGCCGGAACGGACCTCTCAGGAGGGGAGGGGTGTCGACCCCAGGCCGTTGGCCAGGACTCGCCGCGCGATGTCCTCGTGGGACGCCAGGCTGCAGACGATCAGCCGTCCGACGAACGATGCGAGTTCCTCGTCCGGGAGGGCCACACGGCCCGTGCGGTGCAGATGCCCGTAGTAGCCGACCGAACCCACGACACTGTGGGCCAACAGTTCGGGGTCCTCGTCCCGGATGGTTCCGTCGGCGATACCGATCCGCAGGACCCGGGCCACGTCGCGGGTGTGTATCTCGGTGCCCTTGCGGCGTTCCTCGGCGAACGCGAGATCGGAGTTCTCGACCTCCAGGAGAGCGAAGAAGTGCGCGTACTTCGACATGAAGCGGACCGACGCGTCCGCACCCTGACGGATTTGGAGCAGCGGTTCCGCGTCGGCATCGATCGCGGCCGCCTGGGCTCGACGAAGTCGATGGCGGTTCTGCTCGACGAGTTCACGGAACAGGGCTTCCTTGTTCTCGAAGTACCAGTAGAAGAGGCCCTTCGCGACCCCGGCGGCGCGAACGATGTCGAGAACCCTCGTCTCCGCGTAGCCCCGCTCTGCGAACAACGTGGCCGCGCAGTCGAGGAGCTGGTCCTTTCGCTCCTGGCCCTGGACTGTGAGGCGACGATCGTCGGTCATGGTCGCCAAGTCGACCATTCCTTGACCGCAGGGTCAAGCACCCTCGGGATCACGGCCAGGGGCCGGTCACCTCGTAGGTGCGTCCCGGATTGCGTTGCGATGAGAAGTAGAAGCGCGTTCCGTCCGGCGAGAACGCAGGACCGGTTATGTCGCTGCTGGTGACCCCGGTCACCTGGATGACCGCGATGTCCTCCTGGGCGGCACCCAGCGCGACCACCTGCATGTTGCCGCCGTCCTCGGCCACGTAGAGGATGCCGTTGCCGTGGACCGTCAGGTTGTCGACGCCGCTGAGGTTCTTCGGCAGCGGGGCCGTCGGCGCGTCGTAGATGATCTCCAGGCGACGGTCGTCGGGGTCGAACGCCCACACCCGGTTGTCCCCTTTGGTCGTGAAGAACAGGCAGCCACGGCTGTCGACGCAGATGCCCTCACCGCCGTTGAAGACCTTCGTGTTCGGCACCTGGTAACGGGTCCGGGTCCCGACGTAGAGGGGTGCCGGATCCGGAACCTCGGCCCAGTCGACAGTGCCGTCGCCGACGTCCACGAGAAGGTCGAGCCGACCCGCCGACAGGTCCGGCCAGTTCGTCGGGGTGAAGCGGTAGAGGGCGCCGTCGGGTTCGTCCTCGGTCATGTAGATGACCTTGCGCCAATAGTCGGTGGCAGCGGCCTCGTGCTGGAAACGCCCCATGGCGGGCCGGGCGACCGCCGTCGTCACGCCTGTCGGGTCGCACTCCCAGACCTGGCCCCGGTCGATCTCCTCACAGGACAACCACGTGTCCGACGGGCTGCGTCCGCCCGAGCAGTTGTACTTGGTGCCCGTGAGGATGCTCCGTGCCTCCACGATCGCCCCGGCCGAGTCGAAGCGGATCATCGACGCGCCG
>JAGQSN010000333.1 GCA_020439555.1 Acidimicrobiales bacterium
GGGTAGCGGTGCCAGTCGACGGTCGCGACCTGGTCACGCAGCGCTTCGAGGAATCCGGCGGGGGGCGGGTACGGCGACTCGTTGGTGTTGAGGCGGACGTCGACGTCGACCTGCGGGGAGTGGTAGCCCTCGCGCATCGCCACGTCGGGTCTGGGCAGGAACCGCTCGGCCATCACGCACCCCCGGCTTCGCCGCCGGCCGCGGCCGCGCGGCGGCGGACCGATTCGGCGTGAGCCGCCAGCCCTTCGGCATCCGCGAGCGCGGCGACGGTCGGTGCCGCTGTGACGAGCGCGTCACGGTCGAGGGTGATGACGTGGACGTCCTTCTGGAAGTCCGACACGGTGAGGGCGGAACCGAAGCGTGCGGTTCCATCGGTGGGCAGCACGTGGCTCGGTCCGGCCAGGTAGTCACCCACCGACGCCGGGGCCCACGGCCCGCAGAACACGGCTCCGGCGTGACGGACCAACGGCACGAGGGCCTGAGGGTCTGCGGTCATCAGTTCGAGGTGCTCGGGTGCGATCGTGTTCGACACGGCGACCGCCTGCTCCGGTGAGTCGACGAGAACGGCGTAGCCGCCCTCGGCGAAGGTCGAGGTGATGTCGTCGCGCCGGGGGGCGACGGCCACCTGCGCGGCGATCTCGTCGCAGATCGCATCCAGCGCGGACTCGGACCAGCTGATGAGCCACGCCAGGCCACCCGGGCCGTGTTCGGCCTGGAGGATTACGTCGACCGCGGCGAACTCGACGGGTGCCGAGTCGTCCGCGATCACGACCACTTCGGACGGTCCAGGGAACGACGACGGCACGCCGACGAGGCCTGCGACCTCCCGTTTGGCGAGAGCGACGTAGATGTTTCCAGGGCCGACGATGACGTCGACGGGTCGGACCGATTCGGTGCCGTAGGCCATGGCGCCGACAGCTTGCGCGCCGCCGATCGCGTAGACCTCGTCGACGCCGGCGACGGCAGCGGCAGCGAGCGTCGGCGTGGGCACTCTTCCCGTCTCACGGTCGGGTGGAACACACAGCACCACCTGGGCGACACCGGCGACCTTGGCCGGGATGGCGGTCATCAGGACCGTGCTCGGGTAGATCGCGCGGCCGCCCGGCACGTAGCAGCCGGCGCGGTCAACGGGGACCTTGCGACCGTCGATGACCATGCCGTCGCGTTCGTAGCGGTGATCTCCGACGACCTGGGCTTCGTGGAAGTCACGGATACCGGCAGCGGCGCGCTCGAGTGCTACGCGAACCTCCGGGTCGACCGCGTCGAGCGCTGCGTCTATGTCGCCCGAGGCGACACGCAGGTCGTCGAGTTCGACGCCGTCGAAGCGAGCGGTGAGTTCCCGCACTGCGGCGTCACCACGTGATTCGACGTCCGCGAGGATCGCCTTCACCGCCTCGATGGGGCCCTCGGCCGCCTGGCCGGGTCGGGGTAGCTTCCCTCGCAGGTCGTTCCCCGCTCCGCGGAGGTCGAGACGTCGCAACACGGCGGCGAGGCTACCGGGACCCCGGCAGGTACCCGAAGCCGGTTGCCGGCGTCGGTGCAGGGGCGGTTCCGTCAGCCGTCGAGCGCTCCGTGGGCGCGGTCGAGAGCCCTCTCGGCCATACGCAGCGAACGTTCCGCCTCGAACAGAGCACTCGACGCGTCGGTCGTCGGCCCCTCGGAGAGCCGCTCCGCGACCGCTGCCACGCGTTCGGCCAGTTCGGAGACCTGCGAACGAACGGCGGAAACCTGGGTGCGGTCGAGGCTCGACATGAGCGCAGTATCCCGCAGCCAACACGCACGGAGGGGAAAAGCAGCGCCGCCGCCCGAAGGCGGCGGCGCAGCGACACCCGGCGGCGGATCCAGGTGTCGCGATCAGGTTGCCGTGGACGTCCCCGGCGACGTGCACAAGCTACGGGACTTTCGTCGTGTTCGCAACCAATTCATCAGGAGAAATAGACCTCCCTGGCATGATGGCTGTCACAAGCTCGGGGTCGACTCCCGGCAGCGTCAAGCGAATCCCGGCAGCGTCAGGCGAACGTACCGGCCGATGGACAGAAGTCGGCGAGGACGCAACGGTCGCAGGCGGGTTTGCGCGCCGCGCACACCCGTCGACCATGGAGGATGACCCGCACGCTGAACACACCTCGCTCCTTCGCCGGGATCATCGCACCCAGTTCGTGCTCGACCTTCACCGGGTCGTCTGATTCGGTCAGACCGAGACGTTTCGACAGCCGCAACACGTGGGTGTCGACCGGGAGCCCCGGAAGGTCCTGTGCGACGGAGCGCACGACGTTCGCCGTTTTCCGACCGACACCGGGAACGGTGAGGAAGTCCGCCATCTTCCTCGGCACCTCCCCACCGAAACGGTCGACCAGAGCGTTCGCCATTCCGATGATGCTCTTCGCCTTGTTCCGGTAGAAGCCGGTCGAGTGAATGATCTGCTCGACATCGACCGGGTCCGCCACGGCGAGCGCCTCCGGCGTCGGATACGCAGCGAAGAGCACAGGGGTGACCATGTTGACCCTGACATCGGTGGTCTGAGCCGACAGGATCGTCGCCGTCAACAACTCGAAGGGGTTGGAGTGATCGAGTTCGCAGAGGTCCTTCGCGGTGCCCGGGTACTCGACGGCAAGTCGTTCATTGGTCCGACGAGCACGCCCTGCGGGAGTTCTGGGACGGGCCATGGGGAGGAGGATAAGGGCCGGTAGCGTCGAGTCGATGACTGCCACCGCGGGTCCGGACCGAGCCGAACCCCTCTCCCCTTCGGTCCACGCCGCACGACACGGCGAACTTGCAGTCCCGTATCCGAACACGGCACTCACCTGGTCCCGACGCGCCGACGTGACCGAGATCGAGATCGTCACCGACGACGTCGAGACGGTTCACGCCGAGCGGGTCGCAGCGGTGCTCGCCGGCGTCGACACCATCGGAGCGACACCGGCCGTACACGGCAGTGCCGTCCATCTCGCCGCTGAGAGCCCGGCCGACCAGAACCATCTGCTCGCCGCGACGGTCGCCGAGGAACTCGGCCTGACGCGGACACGAGAGCTCTACGAGCTCCGCCGGGAACTACCCGTACCCGCCGACCATCCGATGAGGGCTTCCGCACCGCCGATCAGGACCCGAGGTTTCCGGCCGGGCCTGGACGACGCCGCCTGGATCCGGGTCAACAACCGCTCGTTCGCGACTCACCCGGATCAGGGGGCCGAGACGCCGGAGACGCTGTCGGCCCGGACCTCGGAGCCGTGGTTCGATCCGCACGGCTTCCTGCTGCTCGACGACGAGCAGCGCGAAGGTGAGTTGGCCGGCTTCTGCTGGACGAAGGCCCACCCGCCGGCCGGCCACGACCCGGCACTCGGCGAGATCTACGTGATCGGCGTCGACCCCACCCACCACGGCCACCACCTCGGTACGGCCCTGGTGCTCGCCGGCCTCGACCACCTCGCCGCCCACGGTCTGACGGTCGCGAACCTCTACGTCGAGAGCGACAACACGCCGGCCCTTCGTCTCTACGACCACCTCGGATTCACGATTCATCGCCACCGATTGGTGTATGCACCTTGACCAGCGGATCGATACCCGTCGAACCGATGTCCCTGCCGCGCGCACGCTACGACTGGACACGGGACGAACTCGCCCGCCTGCTCGACGGCGAACCCCGCTACCGGGTCGACCAGATCTGGCAGGGCCTCCACGAGCACGGCTCGGAGCCAGGCGAGTGGACCAATCTGCCCAAGGCGCTGCGAGCGAGGCTCGAAGCAGATCTACCCCGCGCGCTCCGGGCTGTCACGGAGTCCGTGAGCGACGACGGTCAGACCGTGAAGTGGCTGTGGGCCCTCGCAGACGGCCGCATGATCGAGACAGTCCTGATGCGCTACCCGGACCGAGCCACCGTGTGCGTTTCGTCTCAGGCGGGTTGTGCCATGGCCTGTGGATTCTGTGCCACCGGACAGGCCGGCTTCGACCGCAACCTCTCCGTGGGCGAGATCGTCGAACAGGTCGTGATGGCCCGTCGTAGCGCCGCGGCCTCGGGCCAACGCCTGTCGAACATCGTGTTCATGGGGATGGGAGAACCCTTCGCCAACTACGACCGCACCTGGGAGTCGGTCCGAAGGATCCACGACGACATCGGGATCGGTGCCCGCCACCTGACCTTGTCGACGGTGGGGATCGTGCCGGGGATCCGCCGTCTGGCAGCCGCGGACCTGCCCGTGAACCTCGCGGTGTCGCTCCACCTGGCGAACGACGCCGAACGGGACGTCCTGGTCCCGATCAACAGGCGCTACCCGCTGGATCTCCTGGCCGAAGCGTGCCGGGATTACGTGGACGCCACCCACCGGAGGCTCTCCTTCGAGTGGGCGTTGATCCACGATGTGAACGACACCGACCGCCACGCCCGGGAACTGGCCGACTACGCGCGACCGCTCGGTGCCCACGTGAACCTCATTCCGCTGAACCCCACGCCCGGCTACCAGGTTCGAGGAACGCCCCCGAGGCGAGTGCGCGAGTTCGCGGATCTGCTCCGATCCCTGGGCATCAATGCGACCGTCCGCCGCACCCGCGGGACCGACATCGATGCGGCGTGCGGTCAGCTACGCGCCGCCCACGCGACCGGCTGACCGGAAGCTCACGCTCCCCACACGGCGTCCTGGACGGGGCCTGGCCCGTACCAGAAGACCCCGCCACCGTTCGATCCGAAGTCCCCACCGAGCGGCCGATAGTTCCCCGGCCACTCGACAGCGACGGACTGGCGTCCACGATCGGAGTTCCAACGGGTCCAGAGGTTCCCGGCCACGTCCGTCGGGTCGTACCAGAGAAGGTCGTCGCGCCCGTCGGACTCGACGTCGGCGACCAACGGCTCGTAGATGCTGTTCACGGTGAACGAGTCACCGGTGAACGCTCCGACCGGGGCACCCCACCAGACCTGGTCGGTCGTCGAACCTGCCTGGTACCAGACGATGTCGTCCATACGGTCGCCGTCGAAGTCGCCGACCAGCGGCGTGAAGTCCTCACCCACGGCCAACTTGAGTTCGAGGTGGCCTCCGGCGACCTTGTGCAACCACAGGTAGTCGGACGACTTACCGGGCGAGTACCAGAGGATGTCGTCGCGCCTGTTGCCGTCGAAGTCGCCGACGACCACCCGGTAGTCGCCCCGGACCTGCGGTGCCTCGGAGCGGGCCATCGCCCGGCCGTTCCAGTCCCACCACGCTTCGGCGCGGGTGCCCGCGCCGTAGACGAACAATGACTCCTTGCCTCGTCCGCCGAGGTCCAGCGCGTAGGGCTCGAGACCGGCGCCGGGGGTGAACGAGTAGCTGTCGAACCGGCCACCACCGATCGAACGCCACAGGAAGGCGCGTCCGGACTCGGGCTTGTACCAGACGATGTCCTCGCGCCCGTCACCGTCGACGTCGATCGGTACGACGAACCTGTAATCGCTGTTCACCTCGACACGGGTCGAGGTGAAGCGCCCGCCACCCTGGTTGGTCCACAGGTAGTCGGCCGCGGTTCCCGGCGCGTACCAGAGGACGTCGTCGCGCCCGTTGCCGTCGGCGTCGAGGATGACGGTTCGGTAGGTGCCGGAGACGGAGAGGTTCGCCGAGGAGACACCCGAGGGCGCCACGAGCGTCGAAGTGGGTTCCGGATCCGGGTCCGGGTCAGTGCCGCAGTTGCCACGCGAAGCGCTCAGGTCGCAAAGGGCCGACGTGCGCGACCAGGTCAACCCGGACAGAGGGCGGTTCGACCGGGGGCGCGAGTTCTGGCCGAGCACCCGCACGGCGGAGATGTCCACGGGGTATCCGGTGTCGGCGCGGAGCCAGTGGCGCTCCTCGTTGCCGTTCCGCTTGACCACGTAGAAGGGGTACGAAAGCGGAGCAGGTCCCGAGGTGGGTCCGGGGGATCCGGTCGGGTTGGACGTCCAGCCCTTGGATCCCTCGGCCCGGTCCGGGTCGACGTACCAGCACGGCAGCGTCGTCGAGTCGATCCGACACGTCCTCTGGATCGCACCCCCGGTCTCCGAGACGGTGTCCACGAGAGAGATGTTCGAGAAGGGGGTCGTCCCGCCGAGCATGGCCTGGTACTGGATCTCGCAGAAGTTCGCGTCAGCGTTCGACGTGGTGCAGACGTCGCCCCACGGCGACCAGGCGGCCCTTCGCTTGCCGAACGAATCGGTCGCGGAGGATGCGCAGTAGCGGTTGATCATCCCCTTGGCGACGTCGGCACCGACGATTGCAGTGTCCATACGTTCGAACGCCGTGAACGGCGCACCCACGCCGGAGTCGTCGTACTGCCAGAGCCCGATTCCCGGATGCCAGTAGGCACGCGTGTAGGGCGTGTACGGGTCACGGTTCTCGTAGAGCCCGTAGTTGGCGTTCATGTTGGTGTTGTCCGAACGGACGCCGGTCCACTCGTCGTAGCGCGACAGCGTCATCGGCGCAGGGGCGCTGCTCGGGTACGTGGCCGCGGATGCTTCCTTGAAGATCGGCGCGAGCATCATCGCGGTCACCGAGTCGGTCGAGACCGAACACGGCCGGGCGGCGGCATCCGCCGCGGACCTGATCCCGTCCCATGTACCGCGACCGAAGTACCTGGTGGTCACGGCTCGGGTTCCCGTCGCAGCCCTGCCCGCCGCCGCTCCACTCGGCGTGGCGTCGTGAACCGGGGCGTTCCAGGCACCGACCGGGATGCCGTCGGTGAAGCCGAACGGCACATCGGACCCTCCCGGCGGAGTCGCCACCTCCTGAGCCGATCCCGGCAGGGGGGCTCCGATCGAAGCTGCGAGTGAAGCGACGGCAACAGCAGTTGCCGCTACGAGGCGACGGTGGCGCATGGGACTCCGGAACCGGCCGGGCGGGTTGACGGCTACAACGTTACAGAATGATGACGAACGGATGCCTGTCGCCGGTCGATTTCCCATCGGCACGCTCCCCGTCGAACTCAAGTCCCGACCAGCGGGGCAGCCGTCACAGTTCGCGGAGGAGAGCCTGACGACCCGTCAGAGGACACGTGGCATGCTGTGGCCATGACCACCGTTATCCAAGGCATCGCCGGCCTGAAGGAACTCGTCGGCACCCATCTCGGCTACTCGGACTACCTCGAGATCACCCAGGAACGGGTGAACCAGTTCGCGGACGCGACAGGTGACCACCAGTGGATCCACGTCGACCCCGAGCGCGCCAAGGCCGAGAGCCCCTTCGGCGGCCCTATCGCCCACGGCTACCTCACGTTGTCGCTCGGACCCGCACTCGCCCCGCAGATCATGCGCGTCGAGGGCATCAAGATGGGCGTCAACTACGGCTGTGCGAAGGTCCGCTTCCCGTCGCCTGTTCCAGTCGGTTCGAAGCTCCGTCTCGGAGCCGAGCTCACCAACGTGGAGGACATCCCCGGCGGCGTGCAGGTCTACATGACCTTCACCTTCGAGGTGGAAGGCGCCCCCAAGCCGTCCTGCGTCAGCGAGATCATCTTCCGCTACTACGAGTGACCCCTACCCGCTGGTCGAGCGGAGTCGAAACACCCAAACGACCTTTCGACTCCGCTCCGCGGTAGGTACGAGCGGCTTCAGGACACGGCAACGTCGAAGATCCGACCCACCGCTGCGGTCAGCGCCATCGCCGCAGCCCCACCGAGCATCACGCGCAGGGACGCCCGCAGGACCGACGCTCCCCCGAGCCGGGCGCCCAGTGCCCCCAACGCGGCCAGACCGAGGAGCGCCGAGCAGATCAATGCCGCGAACCGCGCCTCGCCGGGAACCAGGAGTACGACGAGCAGCGGGACGAGCGCTCCGATCGTGAAACTGACGGCCGAGGTGACCGCGGCGGCCAACGGCCTCGAGAGGTCCGTGGGGTCGAGTCCCAACTCGTCCCTGGCGTGGGCACCGAGGGCGTCGTGCTCCATCAAGGCCTCGGCGACCACATGTGCCAGGTCGCGGTCGAGACCGCGACGCTCGTATATCGCAGTCAGTTCCCGCAGCTCCGCGTGTGGACCGTCGCGAAGTTCTGCGGCCTCCATCGCGAGATCCGCCTCCTCGGCATCGCGCTGTGACGAAACCGACCCGTACTCCCCGATCGCCATGGAAGCCGCTCCCGAGACGAGTGCGGCGACACCGGCCACGACCAGCACGGATCTGGCGGCCGAGGCCGACGCGACGCCCACGAGTAGACCGGCCGTCGACAGAAGGCCATCGTTCGCGCCGAGGACTCCGGCCCGGAGAGTGGACGTCCGGCCGACTGCGTGGCCTTCATGGTGGAAGTGCGCCGAGTGCCGCGGCCGGCCGTCCTCACGTTGACGCTCACGCATAGGGCAATCCTGCCCGAGGCCACGGCACCGGACCCGGTTCGGGCGCGCCCTGCCGAGTTCACTACCTTCACCGGCGGTGGTCACCTGGAACCTCAGTGAACTGTTCGAAAGTGTGGTCGACGTTGTCGGCGACCGGGATGCGGTCGTCACCTCGACCGCGCGGTGGACCTACGGAGACCTCGAGGAACGGGCCAACCGCCTCGCCCACGTCCTGTCAGGCCACGGTGTCGGGGCCGGCGACCACGTCGCCCTCGCGTTGCGGAACGGAAACGAGTACCTCGAAGGAATGCTCGCGGCTTTCAAGTTGCGCGCCGTTCCGATCAACGTCAACACGCGCTACACGACGGACGAACTGACCCACCTTCTGCGCGACGCCGACCCGAAGGTCGTCCTGCACGAACCCGACCGGCTCGATCACGTCCGCGCTGCGGTCACCGAGGGAACACCCCTCCTCAGCCGCGGCGCCCCCTACGAGGAGGCTCTCGCTGCCGCACCGTCGACGCGCCTCGACGTCGCAGACCGCAGCGGCGACGACCGCTACGTCCTGTACACCGGCGGCACCACCGGCCATCCCAAGGGCGTCGTCTGGCGTCACGAGGACCTGCTGTTCGCCGCGCTCGCAGGCGGCAACCTCGGCGGCGACCCGGTCACCGCTCCCGAGCAGGTAGCGCAGTTGGCGGTTAGCGGAAGGGCGCGCTGCCTGCCCGCTTCGCCGTTCACGCACGGCACGGCTCACTGGACCGCACTCGCCACGTTGCTGAGCGGTGGCACCGTCATCGTCGACACGGGAACGAACCTCGACGCCGCCCGATTGTGGGACCTCGCGGAAAGGGAACGAGCGACGATCCTCGTCATCGTCGGCGACGCGTTCGCGCT
>JAGQSN010000334.1 GCA_020439555.1 Acidimicrobiales bacterium
TGATGTTCGGGATGTCCATGCCGGCGACCAGCAGGACGTCGTCGCTCTGTTCGATCAGCCCGAGGACGACCTCGTTGAAGTAGGCCGGCGTGTCGACGACGACGTACGAGCAGAAGGTCCGCAGGAGAGCGATGATCCGCCCCATCTGCTCGGCGTCGATCTGATCGGCGAACGCCGGCTCCAACGGGGCGGGCAGCACCCGCAAACCGGACGGCTGGTGGGTGGCGAGCAAGCTCTCCAGGAAACCGACGTCGAGGCGTTCGAAGCTGCCGACCGCGTCGACGATCGTGTGCTGCGGCGCGAGCTTCAGCATCACCGCCACGTCACCGAACTGGAGGTCGGCGTCGACGAGTGCAACGGGTCCTTCGGCCCGCTGGGCGAGGAGTACACCGAGGTTGGTGGCCACCATCGACTTGCCGGCCCCGCCCTTGGTCGAGAAGACCGTGACGACCTTGCCCAGGTCGCCGCTCTCGGTCTCCTCGTCGAAGCTCGGACCGGTCGGACGGGGTGCGCCCTGGAGTGTCTGGCCGACCCGCCGGACCGCCTCGTTGAGCTGACCCGTGTCGACGGGGACACCGAGCACGTCTCGGACCCCGCTGCGCATGGCCTGCTGGAACAGGTCCGTGCTGAGCTGGTCGGCGATGAGGATCGCCCCGATGTCGGGGCGTCGGGCGAGCAGGTCCTCGGCACCGCCCATCCCCGGACTCCGGGCACACGACGGGCCGAGCACCATCAGGACACCGGCCCCACCGAAGCGGCTCTCGACCTGGGCTACCGACTCGACCGGCACCGCCCGTTCCCCGAGCTGCATGACCAACCGACCACGCATCGCCGGGTCGTCCTCGATGACGACGATCGGGACTGTGGTATCGGCTGAAGCGAAGGTCGACATGGTTCCTGGTCCGGCGGCCGGCAGGGCGCCGATGCCGTCATCGCTCCAAAGGTACTCGCTCATCGTGGTTATCCGAACCGCTTCCGTGGGGGGTTTCCGATGTTGCCGTTATCAGCTGGCGTTGTCCGGTCCCTTGGGGCCGTAGGGCGTCAGCTTTGCAGAGTCCTCGGCCGGGATCGGGTCGGACGGGTTGATCGGCGACTGCGGGACCGGCTTGTAATCTGGTGCGACCAGGGTCAGGTAGATCCGCTCCGGTTCGACAGAGGCGACGTACTGAGCCGCACGAGCCGGCATGATCAGGGTGATCAGGCCACGCTGCTCGGTCTTGGCATCCTCGGCAGCCTCGGCGGCTGCGGCGGCGGTCTGACCTGCCTGCGGGACGAACGTCTTGTCGACCGCCAGCACCTCGGCCTTCTGGTACAGGTAGCGGGCGCTGCTCTTGAAGAGGATCGGCTTGTCCGTCTGCGGGGCAGCTGTCCCGTCACCTGCGGCCTCGGCCTGCTCGATGTCGGTCAGCATGACGTTCACGTAGTCGCCCGGTTCGACCAGACCTGCGACGCCCTTCACCTGGTCGACCGAGATCGTGATGGCGACCTGGTCCTCGTTGCGGATCCGGCGCAGGTACTCGGCGTTGGACTTGCGAGCCGCCGGATCGGACCGGTCGACGAACATGTCGGCGACGACGACCTGGTTCGGGGCCAGGTTCCCCACCGCCACCTTCCCGGCGATGTCGTCGAGGCTCGTGATGGCGTTCGCAGGCTTGAACTGCTGCGGGATGTTCGTCCGCTTGATCGCCTCGGCCGCGGCCTCGCCGGCGGCGCCCCTGGAGATCGGTGCCTCGACCGTGTAGACGGGCACCAGCTTGGCATCGCCCAGGGCGTCCTGTTCGACGCCGTCGACGTAGTTGTAGACGAGGAAGCCTGCGATCATCGCGACGACGATCGCTGCGACCAGGATGAGAGTCCGACGTTGGCTCACCAGAAGCCCCTTGTTCGT
>JAGQSN010000335.1 GCA_020439555.1 Acidimicrobiales bacterium
AGGTGTTCGTCGCCGGGTTCTTCGAACAGGCCGTCGAGGCGATCGCGCCGTTCGTGAACGGGACCGGCCTCGGTGAACTGTCCATCGGTGGCGGAATCGGTGTTGCCTACGTGGAGGGCGAGGAAGCGCCGTCGATCACCGAATGGGGAGCGGTCGTACGCAAGGCCTGCGACGCCGCCGGCGTGACGGCCCGAGTCTCGGCCGAACCGGGGCGCTCGATCGCCGCCGCCGCAGCCGTGACCGTGTACCGGGTGGGGACGATCAAGGAGGTCCCGGGCATCCGGACCTATGTCGCCTGCGACGGAGGGTTCATCGACAACCCGCGACCCGCCCTGTATGGCTCGGGTTACGAGACGTTCCTGCCGCGGGCAGCCGACGCGGATCGCACCGAGACGGTCCGCCTCGTCGGCAAGCACTGCGAATCCGGTGACGTCCTCGTCTCCGAGGCCCGGGTCCCGCCCGGGCTGGTTGTGGGGGACCTGATCGCCACGCCGGTGACTGGTGCCTACGGCCGCACGATGGGTTCCAACTACAACTCGCTCGGACGGCCCGCGGTCGTGTTCGCCTCGGGCGGTAACGCCCGGCTGGTCATCCGGCGGGAGACCGAAGAGGACCTGCTCGCCACCGATGTCGGCTGAACCGGCGAACGACCGGCCACCCGCCGTCCCGGCGATCGAACCGGCTTCGAGGCCCGACGGACCGGCCGGTAGCGTGGCCGACGTGACGGATTCCGTGGTGAAGGTCGGCGTACTCGGATGCGGCAACGTCGGATCAGCGCTCATCGCGTTGATCGGCGAACGCGGGGACGAGATCGCGGCCCGAACCGGCATCCGGTTGGAGGTCACCAAGGTCGCCGTCCGCAGCCTGTCGCGCACCCGACCGGTCCACATCGACGAGTCCGTCCTGACCCGCGACGCCGCCTCGGTGGTGAAGGACCCCGACGTGGACGTCGTGGTCGAGGTGATCGGCGGGATCGAACCTGCCCGTCGGCTCATCCTCGACGCCATGTCGGCCGGCAAACCGGTCGTGACGGCGAACAAGGAACTTCTCGCCAACCACGGTGCCGAACTGTTCGCCGCCGCCTCCCAAGGCGGCGTCGACCTGCTGTTCGAAGCGGCGGTCGCCGGCGGGATCCCGATCATGCGGCCGCTGCGGGAGTCGCTCGCCGGAGAGGACGTGCGGCGGATCATGGGGATCGTCAACGGCACGACGAACTTCATCCTCACCCGCATGTCCGAGGAGGGCACGTCCTACGCAGCGGCACTCACCGAAGCCCAGGAACTGGGTTACGCGGAACGGGATCCCACCGCGGACGTGGAGGGCTACGACGCCGGTGCCAAGGCTGCGATCCTCGCTTCGATCGCCTTCGGGGCGAAGGTCGTCGCCGGCGACGTGTACCACGAGGGCATCTCAAACCTGACGCCGACCGACATCGAGTTCGCTGCACGTCTCGGGTTCGTGATCAAGCTCCTGGCGGTCGCGGAACTCGTCCCGGCCGACGGCGGCCCGGACGAGGTGGCGGTCCGGGTCCACCCGACGATGGTCCCCAGGAACCACCCGCTCGCCGGGGTTCGCGACTCGTTCAACGCTGTGTTCGTCGAGGGCGCAGCGGTCGGCGACCTGATGTTCTACGGGCGTGGCGCCGGCGGCGACCCGACGGGTTCCGCGGTCCTCGGGGACCTGGTCGACGCAGCCGTCAACCTGCGTAAGCACACGCACGCCGATCTCATCACCCTCACCCAGCGCCCGATCCGCCCGATCGACGAACTGCACACCAGCTACTACGTCAACCTCGATGTCGTCGATCAGCCCGGTGTGCTGCGTGCGATCGCCGAGGCTTTCGAACGCCACGGCGTGTCGATCCGCTCGCTCGAACAGGAGGGGATCGGTGAGAACGCCCGGCTCATCTTCATCACCCACAAGGCCCGCGAAGCAGACGTCCAGGCGACCCTCGCCGACCTGCGGACGCTGGACGTGATCCACGACATCACTTCGGTGCTCAGGGTCGTCGGCGACGACGCACAGGCCTGACGTCATGCGCTACACCTCGACGAGAGGCGACGCCCCAGACCTCGACTTCGGCGACGTCCTGCTCACCGGACTCGCCGTGGACGGCGGGCTCTACGTCCCGGCGGCCTACCCGGATCTCGACCTGCCCAAGGCCTCCTCCACCTACGTCGACACGGCGATCCAACTGCTCGCCCCGTACACGGAGCCGAGCCTCGCCCGCGACGAACTGGCACCGATGGTCGAGGTCGCGTACTCGACGTTCCGTCACCCAGACGTCTGCCCGGTCACTCCGCTCGACGACGGGCTGCACCTGCTCGAGCTGTTCTGGGGGCCGACGATCGCCTTCAAGGACGTGGCGCTGCAACTCGTCGGCCGACTGTTCGACCACGAGCTGACCCGCCGCGGTCAGGAGGCCACGATCGTCGTCGCGACCTCCGGTGACACCGGTTCAGCCGCGATCGAGGCCTGCCGCGGCCTCCACCACGTGAAGATCGTGGTCCTGCACCCCGCCGGTCGGGTGAGTGACGTGCAGCGCCGCCAGATGACGACCGTGGACGAACCGAACGTCCACAACGTCGCCGTCGAGGGGACCTTCGACGACTGCCAGAACGCGGTCAAGGCGATGTTCGCCGATCCGGTATTCCGGGACGACGTCGGACTGTCCGCCATGAACTCGATCAACTGGGCCCGCGTGATGGCCCAGACCGTCTACTACGCGACAGCGGCGCGAACGCTCGACGCGACGGCGGAGAACCCGGTGGCGTTCTCGGTCCCGACCGGCAACTTCGGCAACGTGCTCGCAGGCTGGGTGTCCCGCCGCACCGGAACCCCGATCAGCCAGCTCGTGGTGGCGTCCAACACCAACGACATCCTCACCCGCTGGCTGGCCGACGGCGTGATGGAACGCCACGGCGTCACCCCGACGTACAGCCCCAGCATGGACATCGAGATCTCCTCGAACGCGGAGCGGCTGATCTACGAACTCAGCGGCCGCGACGCCGGTTTCGTCGTCGACAGCCTCGGCGAGTTCACCTCCACCGGTCGGGTGGCGCTCCCGTCTCCCCACGGCTCGCCCGACGGTGCCGTCTTCGACGGGGCGTCGGTCGACGACGAGGGGACCCTCGCCGAGATCCGCCGCACCTACGAGGCGACCGGGGTGATCCTCGACCCCCACACGGCGGTCGGGGTCGCGGCCGCTCGATCCACAAGACGGGACCCGGACGTGCCGATGGTGTGTCTCGCCACAGCACATCCGGCGAAGTTCCCCGATGCGGTCGAGGCCGCCATCGGTGTGCGTCCCGAACTGCCCGAGCACCTCGCGGACCTGTTCGACCGGTCGGAGCGCTTCGACACGCTCCCCAACGATCTGGACCGTCTGAAGGCCCACGTGCGGTCGGCCACGAAATGACGTCGACGTGAAGGAGTCGCTGCGGTCACGTCTTCGGGTGATCGAACGGGTGCTGCGTCCCGGTGCCACCGCACAACTGCGCGCGGTGGACGTGATCGCCGAGAGGCTCGATCCGGTGGCTGCTGCACTGAACGCACAGGCCGAGGCGATCGAGGCCTTGCGCGTCGAGGTCGCTGCCCTGCGGTCCCAGTTGGTCGACGGTTCTTCGCCGGCGGCGGTCGAACCCGGGGGTGCGTCGGGCGTGGAACCTCCGCCCGCCGAAGTGGATGAACGCAACGACCACTACAACGCCTGGACGATCGAGATCATCGACAGGGTCCTGGCCGACGGCGGCAACGCGATAGACGTCGGCGCACACGCCGCGGCGATCCTCGCCCCGATCGTCGCGGCCTCTCCCGAAGGTCATCACATGGCCTTCGAACCCCTTCCTCACCTGGCCGATGCACTCCGTTCGTCGTTCCCGCAGGTGGAGGTTCACCAGGTTGCCCTCAGTGATCACACGGGGACGGTCGACTTCCATCACGTGGTCGCGTCACCGGAGTTCTCCGGGATCGAGAAACGGACGCTGCCCGACGAGGATGTGGCCATCGAGCGCATCGCCGTCGAACTCGCACGGCTCGACGACCTGGTCGCTCCGGAGCGGCCGATCGCATTCGTGAAGATCGACGTCGAGGGTGCCGAACTGGGTGTGCTGCGCGGCGGATCGGAGATGTTCCGGCGTGACCGACCCGTGACGGTCTTCGAGTTCGGACTGGGTGCAGCCGACGTCTACGGCACCACACCGTCAGACATACACGGATTCTTCGCCGAGAGGGAGATGGACGTGTGGCTGCTCGACGACTGGCTCGCCGGGCGTGACCCGCTCGGAGCCGACGGGCTGCAAGCCCAGTTCGCCGTCTGCGCCAACTACTACTTCGTCGCAGCCCCGGCTCCCGGCTGACCGGAGGGGCCGGCCCGGGGCGGGTGGCCGTCGGCGACCGGCGGTCGCTACGATCACGGGGTCCCGGGACGGGTTGCCGACACCGGGACAGGCTCGACAGGTGATCGGATCACGGTGACCGGAGAGCCGGACCGACGACGAGGGGTTGCGGCGCTTGCCGTTCCGGAACCGTCGCTCCACGTGCAGGAAACGAACCCGAACCATGAGGTGTCCGCATGTCCGAGGGCCAGGCCTTCGATAAGTCCCTGCTCGAAGGGAAGGACCGCAACGAACTGGTGGCGATCGCCACCTCGCTCGGCCAGAAGCCCCCGGCGAGGGCGAAGAAGGCCGACGTGATCACGTTGATCATGGAGCTCGTCGGTGCGGAGCCGGCGTCCCCCGTCGACTCGGCGGCGGCCGAACCCGAACTTCCGCTCGGTGACAGCAGCACGACGTCCGCCGATGAAGCAGGAGAGGAGGAGTCCGGCGCTGAGCCCGAGGACGGATCCGACACCTCAGACGGTGACGTCGAGGACCTCCAGGTCGAGAACCCCACGACGGATGACGCGTCGGACCCGTCCGCAGAGGAACCCTCGGCCGGTCGGTCCGACGAAGGATCGGCACCCGAGGCGGATCGGAACCGGAACGACCGCGACCAGCAGGGCGCCCAGCCTCGCAACCAGGGCAACGGCAATGTCGAACCGGGCAACCGGGCCGATCCGCAGCAGCCGCAGGCCGAGGACGGCGAGGGCAACAGGCGTCGCCGTCGACGTGGGCGTGACCGGAACCGGCACCAGGAAGACGAGATGGTGAACGCCGAGCCGGTCGACGTCGAAGGTTTCGTCGACCTGCGCGACGAGGGCTACGGCTTCCTGCGGGTCGACGGCTACCTGCCGTCGCCGGCTGACGCCTACATCTCGGTCAAGCAGGTCCGTCAGTTCGGTCTCCGCAAGGGTGACGTCGTGACGGGCAAAAGCCGGGCCGCGAACCGCAACGAGAAGAACCCGGCGCTCATCCAACTCGACGCCGTCAACGGTGTCGCGGTGGCGGACCTCGCGGCGGACCGGCCGGCGTTCGACAAGCTCACGCCTCTCTACCCCGACGAGCCGCTCCGGCTGGAACAGCCCGAGTTCCCCGAGAACATGACGGCCCGGATCGTCGACCTGCTCGCTCCGATCGGCAAGGGGCAACGCGGTCTCGTCGTGTCGCCCCCGAAGGCCGGCAAGACGACCGTGATGAAGGACATCATCCGGGCCGTCGAACGCAACCACCCCGAGGTCCACGTCATCGTCCTGCTCGTCGACGAACGGCCCGAGGAGGTCACCGACCTTCGCCGCTGGGTCCTCAACGGCGAGGTCGCAGCATCCACGTTCGACCGGCCCTCCGAGGAACACGTCGCACTGGCCGAGCTCGTGATCGAACGTGCCAAGCGGCTCGTCGAGTCCGGCAAGGACGTACTCGTCTTCCTCGACGGCATCACCCGTCTGACGCGTGCCTACAACCTGATCGCACCGGGCAACGGTCGGACGATGGCCGGAGGCATGGACACGACCGCGCTGTACCCGCCGAAGAAGTT
>JAGQSN010000336.1 GCA_020439555.1 Acidimicrobiales bacterium
CCCGTTCTTCGTGATGGGCGTCCCGATCTTCGACACCGCGTTCTCGATCGTCCGCCGCCTGCGCAAGGGGACCGGCGTGTCCGACGCCGACAAGGATCACCTGCACCACCGGCTCATGAGACTCGGCCACGGTCACAGGCGAAGCGTCGTCATCCTCTGGGCGTGGACCCTTCTGCTCTCCGTGTTCGTGCTCTATCCCGTCTACACGCAGAAGGGCGACGCGATCGTCCCGTTCGGTGTAGGCGTTCTCGCGTTGCTGCTCATCACGTTCTTCGCACCGAACCGCAAACGAGTGCAGCGCGAGGACGAGGAGGCGGCGCACGAAGCCGCACTGCGGGCCGCTGCCGGACACGTAGGCGAGGCTTCGTCGCAACGCTCGAAACCTGCTTCGTGAACTTGCCGTAGACGCGGACCCGCCACTAGTTTGCGCTTGCGTTCACAAGCGTCGTTCCCGCCACGTGACACGGCGGCGACGCTCGGGGCGAGCTCCAATCCCATGGTCGACACCACCAACCACGCTCAGGGCATCGAAGCCCCGACCGGCACGGACTCCCGCGCCGTCCGCCTCGGACGCGGATTCCGTCGTGCGGTGATCACTGCCGCGGGTGGGACGTCCGTGAACCCGCTCGACCGCGAGTCCTACGCGCAGGCGACCAACCGTGGCTACGGCGAGGCCACCGGGCGCGGCTTCGAACTGGCCCTCGTGCTCGTCGTCTTCGGTGGTATCGGTTGGCTCGTCGACCGCGTGACCGGTCGAGCTCCGCTGTTCTTCCTCATCTTCGCCGTCGTCGGGTTCGCCGGTGTCGCCGTCAAGCTCTGGCTCGGTTACGACCTCGAGATGCGCGAGCACGACAAGGGCGCCGTATGGAGCCGCAGCCGCCGTTCCACCACCGGGAAGGGCATGCGATGACCGCCGCGACTTCCGCCGGAGTCGGAGTGCTCGCCTCCAACGACCAGGGTCCGGCACCGGAACGCCAGGTCGCCAAGGACATCCTCCGACGCGGCGCCATCGCCCTGCCCGTCGCACTCCTCGTCGGGTTCATCGGTTGGGGACCCGCAGGCGCTGCCAGCGTCGGCTTCGCCGCCGCACTCGTCCTCGCCAACTTCTGGCTCGCCGCAGTGCTCCTCGGCTGGGCCGCACGCATCTCCTACGGGCTGCTGATGGGCGTCGCCCTCTTCGGCTTCCTCGTCCGCATGGGCCTCATCGCAGTCGCGGTGATGGCCGTCCGCGACCAGGGCTGGGTCGAGCCCGTACCGCTCGGCGCAACCCTCGTAGTCACCCACCTGGGCCTCCTTTTCTGGGAGACCCGTTTCGTGTCCGCATCCCTGGCCTTCCCGGGCCTCAAGCCTTCCCCTGAGGAGTCGTGAGCGTGTTCGCACTCGAGTTCCCGCCGCTCAGCCACATCGTCAACTGGCCCGGCATCGCCGGCGAAGGTGCGTGGTGGGAGATCAACAAGGTCGTCCTCATCTACGGCATCGCCGCACTACTGACGATCCTGCTGTTCGTGCTCGGCTCCCGGAAGAAGGCGCTCGTGCCGACCGGGGCCCAGAACTTCGCCGAGGTCGTCGTCGAGTTCGTCGAGGACGGCATCGCTCGGGAGACCATGGGTGAGGCCGGCGTCAAGTACACGCCGTTCCTGATCAGCCTCTTCCTCTACATCTTCTTCTGCAACATCTTCGAGGTCATCCCGATCTTCCAGATGCCTGCGACCGCCCGGATCGCGGTTCCGCTCGTCCTGGCCCTGATCGCCTACGTCGTGTACCACGGCGCCGGTCTCAAGGCCCACGGCTTCGGCTACTTCAAGCACGCACTCGTCCCGCCGGGCGTGCCGATCGCGCTGCTCCTCCTCGTGATCCCGATCGAGTTCGTCTCGAAGTTCCTGGTCCAGCCGTTCAGCCACACGGTCCGTCTGTTCGCCAACCTGCTCGCCGGCCACATCCTGCTCGTCACCTTCGCGGTGCTGACCAGCGGCCTGTTCGTCCTGAAGCCGTACCTGCCGCTGGCGATCCTGCCGGCCGCCGGTGTCGTCGTCTTCACCGCATTCGAGGTGTTCGTGTCGCTCCTCCAGGCCTACGTGTTCACGCTGCTCACCGGCGTGTACATCAACGCCGCCCAGAGCCACGAGCACTGATCGCAAAGTCCCCATCCATCAACCTGCGTACCAAGCACCACCAAGAAAGGGCTCACCAATGAGCGCACTCGTCCTCGCCCAGGAAGCCGCTGCCGCCGGCATCACCGACAAGGGCATCGCCGCGCTGACCTACGGCCTCGGTGCCATCGGTCCCGGCATCGGCATCGGCTACCTCGTCGGCCAGTCCGTCCAGGCGATGGCCCGTCAGCCCGAGGCGGCCGGCATGGTCCGCACCACGATGTTCCTCGGCATCGCGTTCGTCGAAGCGCTCGCGCTCATCGGCTTCGTGGTCTTCTTCCTCGGCCAGTAAGAGAACTCGTCCAACAAGAAAGCGGTACGTGCACATGCAACGCATCCGAATGGCGCTGCTCGCCGCCGGAGTGGTGGCGATGGCGATGTTCGCCTTCGCATCACCGTCCTCCGCAGAGGGCGAGACAGAACTGCGCCATGACGTCCACGAGTGCATCGAGCAACTCGAGGCCGCCAACTCCATCGACGTCGACTGCCAGGCGGCACCCAACCCGATGGTCCCCGAGACCAACGAGGTCATCTGGGGCACCGTCGGCTTCGTGATCGTCTTCGGGGCCATCGCGTTCTTCGGTTACCCGCAGATCAAGAAGGCCATGAACGCCCGGACCGAGCGCATCGCCTCGGACCTCGCAGCTGCCGACTCCCAGAAGGCCGAGGCCGACCGCCTCGTCGCGGACTACCAGGCCAAGCTGGCCGACGCCCGCAACGAGTCCGCCCGGATCATCGAAGAGGCCCGTCAGACCGCGGACGGCGTCCGCCGCCAGCTCGAGGCGAAGGCCCAGGCCGACATCGCCGAGATGCGCGCCCAGGCCGCCGCCGACATCGAGGCGGCGAAGAGCCAGGCTCTCGCCGACCTCCGTGGAGAGGTCACCTCGCTCGCCATCGGCGCCGCCGAACAGGTCGTCCAGCGCAACCTGAACGACGACACGAACCGGGCGCTCGTCGAGGCCTACATCGATCAGGTCGGGGCGAGCAACTGATGGCCGACGACCGGACCCAGGCCTACGCAGAGGCCCTCTTCGCGGTCGCCCGGACCGAAGGCCCGGTCGCCGAGATCGAGGACGAGCTGTTCCGGATCGCCCAGGTGGTGAAGGGCAACGACGAGCTTCGAGACAAGCTCGCCGACCCGCACATCCCCGTCGCGACCCGCCAGCAGATCGTCGTCGACCTGCTCGACGGCAAGGCCCAGCCCACCACGGTGAACCTCGTGTCGCTCGTGGTCGGCAACGGCCGTGTCCGTGAACTCCCCGCCATCGTCGACGCACTCGTCGCCCGTTCGGCGGCTCTCGCCGAGAAGGAGGTGGCCGAGGTCCGCTCGGCCATCGAGCTCACCGACGACCAGAAGACCCGGCTCGCCGCCGCTCTCGGCACGGCCACCGGCAAGCAGGTCGAGGTCAAGGTCGTCGTGGACCCGTCCCTCCAGGGCGGCATCGTGACCCAGATCGGCGACACCGTCATCGACGGGTCGATCAAGCGACGCCTCGACCAGCTCAAGAACGCCCTCTAGATCCCGCCACACCGGCAACAGGAGACCCGGCAAATGGCCGAACTCACGATCAACACCGAAGACATCGCCGCAGCCCTTCGGCGCAACCTCGAGGGCTTCACGCCCGATCTGGCCGCCGCGCAGGTCGGCCGGGTCATGGAGGTCGGCGACGGCATCGCCCGTGTCTCGGGCCTGCCCGACGCGGCGGTCAACGAGATGCTCGAGTTCGAGGACGGGACCATCGGCCTCGCCCTGAACCTCGACGAGGACTCGATCGGCGCCGTGGTGCTCGGCGACGTCGACTCCATCGCCGAGGGACAGGTCGTGCGGGCCACCGGTGAGATCCTCGCCGTGCCGTGCGGTGACGGACTGCTCGGTCGTGTCGTCAACACGCTCGGCGAGCCCGTCGACGGCAAGGGACCCCTCACCAACGTCGGTACCCGGCGCATGGAGGTCCAGGCCCCCGGCCTCACCGGCCGCAAGCCGGTGCACG
>JAGQSN010000337.1 GCA_020439555.1 Acidimicrobiales bacterium
ATGGGCATGGCCATGGCCAACCAGATGGCCAACCAGATGGGTGGAATGGGTCAGCCCCAGCAGCAGGCCGCGCCGCCGCCGTTGCCGTCCGCACAGACCTTCCACGTGGAGATGAACGGCCAGGCGCAGGGCCCCTTCACCGTCGCTCAGATCCAGTCGGGTGTGGCGAACGGTCAGGTCACCCCCGAGTCGCTCGTGTGGACCGCGGGCATGGCGGAATGGCAGAAGGCAGGAACCGTGGAGGCGCTCAAGCCGCTCTTCGCTGCGCCGCCTCCGCTGCCGCCCGCCCCCGGTGGTGACGTGCCGCCCCCGCCGCCTCCTCCTCCGCCTGCGCCCGCTGCTCCATCTGCGGGCACCGAAGCACCACCGGCCCAGTGACAGACGGCGGACCGTCCGAATCCTCGCTCCCACCTCCGCTCCCCCCGGCGCCCGGTGGACGAAGTGACCTGCCGCCGCCCCCGCCGCCGCCCCCGCATGTTCCTGCTCCTGCGCCTCCTCCGATCCCGGTCGGAGCAGGCCCGACGACCGAGGGACCTGGGGTGGACGGTCCTTCGGGCGACGGTGAACCCGCCGACGAGCGGGCTGCTTTCCAGGTAACCGAGCAGACCAGGACCTACCCGTGTCGCCAGTGCGGCGCACAACTCGTGTTCGACATCACCAAGCAGAGACTCGCCTGTCCGAGTTGTGGATTCGAGGCGGACGTCGACACCTCCGGACTCGCCGCCCCTGAAGAGCACGACTTCCAGGCTGCCGTCCATCAGTTGCGTTCACTGGCGGCGGCAGCCGCTGTGTCGCCACAGGTGACCGGTGAGAAGGAGATCGTCTGTCAGAACTGCGGCGGACACACGACCTTCAGCGGAACCCTCACCGCGACGCGGTGTCCCTACTGCGCGACGCCGATCCAACGGGACGACATCCAGGACGCTCCGATGCGGATCCCCGTCGACGGGGTGCTGCCGTTCCAGGTCGACAAGAAGAACGCGACTGCCCAGATCGAGAAGTGGATCAACAGCCGCTGGTTCGCGCCAACCGAGTTCAAGAAGTACAACGAGAAGGGCTCGTTCACCAGCGTCTACGCGGCGTACTTCACCTTCGATTCCGAGACCCGCTCCGCATACACGGGCCAGCGCGGCGATCACTACACCGTCACGGTGGGTTCGGGTGAGAACCAGCACACCGAGACGCGAACAGCCTGGTCGTACGCGTCCGGCGTCGTCGCCAACTCCTTCGACGACATCGCCGTTCTCGCCAACGACGGCTTCGACCAGAAGCGGGTCAAGGCACTTGAACCCTGGCCGACCCAGACCGCACAACCGTTCTCTCCCCAGTTCGTCGCGGGGCATCTCTGCCGCACGTACGACCACGACGTCGAGGGTTGCTACCCGGCCGCGAGGGCCGAGATGGATCGGGCCATCGAGGCGACGATCCGCCGTGACATCGGCGGTGACGAGCAGCGGATCAGCAGCGTCGACACCCGCCATCTGTCGCTCACGTTCAAGCACCTGCTGCTGCCGATCTGGTTGTTGACCGTGATCTACGAGGGCAAGCCGTACCAGGTGTTCATCAACGGCATTACCGGCGAGGTCCAGGGTGAACGGCCGTGGAGCAAGGTGAAGATCGCTCTCGCCGTGACCGCTGCGGTGATCCTGCTCGTCGTGATCCTCGTCGTCTACAACTCGGCCAAGTCGGGGGGCACCTGAGGTGACCGCGCTGCTGGTCATCATCGCCGTGCTGGCGGTCGTCGGCGGCGCCGCGGTCGCTGCGGTCCTTGCTACGCGTGCCGTCAAGTCGAACTACGAACGGTCGAACCAGGTGGTACCGGGGTTCACGACGGCAGCCCCGTCCGCCTGGCTCGGCTCCCATGACCCCGAGGCGCGACTTCACCGGCGTCTGATCGACGCGATCAAGGCCCTTCACGCCAACCAGCAGTTCGACACCTTCGGCACCTACCTGGACCTGCGCGTCGAACTCGAACAGCAGGCCGTCGCGATCGACAACGAACTCGTGGCGGTGGCGGCAATACCCCTGGCGCAGCGGGACGCACCGCTCGCCAAGCTCACCGCGGCCGTCGAGTCGATCGAGCGGGCGGTCGGGGAACTCGCCGCGACCTCCGCTCAGAACGCGGCGGACCAGCTGCAGAGAACTCTCGACGGGCTACGGGAACGGACCAGCACCTTGGAGCAGGCCCGCGCCGCTCTCGACGAGATCGAGGAGTCGACTCCGCCGCCCACACAGGCGACGGAGCAGCCGGGCTCAGCCGCTGAGGGCGGGTAGCCAGGACGGGCGATCCGCCTCGTAGGAGGTGATCGCTGCGTCGTGACGCAGCGTGAGGCCGATGTCGTCCAGGCCTTCGAGGAAGCGGTGCTGCACGGCGTCGTCGAGAGGGAACGGGACCGACAGTCCGATCGCCGGTGCCTCCAGGGTCCGGCGCTCGACGTCGACGGTGAGCTCGAGGCTCGGATCGGCTTCGATCGCCCGCAGCAGTTGCTCACCGATCTCGGGTGGCACGACCACCGGCACGAGGCCGTTCTTGGTCGAGTTGTTGCGGAAGATGTCCCCGAAGCGGGGCGAGATCACGGCCTGGAAGCCGTACTGCTGGATCGCCCACACCGCGTGCTCGCGGGAAGAACCGGTGCCGAAGTTCGGTCCGGCGACCAGGATCGTGGCCCCGGAGTACTGCTCCTGGTTGAGCACGAAGTCCCGGTCGTCACGCCACTCCGAGAAGAGACCCTTCTCGAAGCCCGTGCGCTCGACCTGCTTCAGCCAGTCCGACGGGATGATCTGGTCGGTGTCGACGTCCGAGCGGTCGAGGGGTACAGCGGTTCCGGTGACGATGCGTACTGGTTCCATGTTGGTGTTCTCCTCTTGGCTCAGATGTCGGCCGGGGTGGCGAAGTGGCCGGCGATGGCGGTGGCGGCGGCGACGGCAGGGGACACGAGGTGGGTGCGTCCACCCCGGCCCTGGCGGCCTTCGAAGTTGC
>JAGQSN010000338.1 GCA_020439555.1 Acidimicrobiales bacterium
TCGACGGTCGGCACGCTTCCGGTCGGCAACGTGCTCTGGTCGACCGTCACGGTCCAGTCGTAGGGGGGCAGGTTCTCGAACAGGTAGTTGCCGTTGCTGTCGGTGACAGCGGTTTCGATGACGTTGCCGGAGGGGTCGCGCAGTTCGACGGTGACGCCGGGGGCTGGGGGATCCGAGGGATCACGCACCCCGTCGCCGTCGAGATCGAAGAAGACCGTGTCGCCGAGGTCCACGTTGCCCACGCAGACGGTGAAGAAGTTGACGCGGACCGCGTGGCTGTTGGAGATCGAGTTGGCGTCGGCGGGCAACGGAGCCGGGGGAACACCCGCCGCCTGGTCGGCGGCTGCGTCGTCGGGGCCATTGGAGTACCTGAAGCTGAACCTGGTGATCGGCTCCATCACCGTGACTTCGATGGTGCCGGCGGCATCACCCGGGTTGAGGTTCCCATTGACCCCGGGGACGTAGTTGGCCTGTGCCGTCTGACCGCTGACCACCGGAGTGGCACCACCCAACGGAGTGAGGGTCAAGGGTACGTTCTGCCCATCGCGCTCGGCGGCGAAGGTGAGCCGGTCCTGATAGGACTCGTGCGGCTCCTCGGCCGGCGAGTTCCCGTAGCCCACACCGTCGATGTCACCGATCGAGAAGTTCGGGATGAGCACCGGGGACTCGTAGTCGAACGTGAAGGTCACGTGGTCCGTGGTGCGGATCGAGTTCATGCCCAGCGTGAGGTAGCCGGCACCGTAGGCACCGTTCACCTGGGTGGTGACGCCATTGACGTTGTCCCAGCCGAACATTCCGCCGTAGGCGGCCTGGTAGGGGTTGTCGGCGTCTGCGTTGTTGTTGTTCGGATCCGAGATGGAGAAGGTGACGTCGACGTCGGGCGTCAGTTCATCCACGTACGTCTCGGAGGTTCCGCTCGACTGGTTGTTCCCTGGGCGGGGCCAGTTGATCCCAGTGGGACCCCACGTCGTCTGCTCGGCATGAGTGCCCGCCGGACAGGGGGGGCCAGCGCTGGCGACTTCCGGTGTGGCCACGATCGTCGTCACCACAACGAGCGGAAGTGCGACGATCGCTGTGACCAACGGTGCGGCAAGCGCTCGGGTCAGTGCTGCTTTCAGCATTGTTGGGGAATCTCCTCGGACGACGGACAACCATCACCTATCGGGCCGACGGGCGAAGGATTGAGGAAGATAACCCCCATTCGTTGAAGATCGGTGGACCTGGACCCACGTGGACGCCCCTGCTACCTCGCCACCGGCATGAACCTCGATGAAAGGTCGAGGGTTGGGGCAAATCGGACCCAGAGGAGACAACTACTTCACCCGGGACTTCACCAACGACATCGGCACCGAGATCATGGGCCGCAACAAGTTCGGCCCCCGCGAGGCCCGTCGGAGGACCACGACCGGCTCGGCTGGTGGGGTGACGTCCCTTGAACAACTCTTACCCACTGGTCTCGAGGTTGTCGACGGACGGATTCCGGACGTAATGATCTGTGGCGTGACGGGATTCGAGTCGATGGCCGCTGAGGACCCGGGAGCGCGTTGACGCCCACACAGATCGTCGTCATCGTGCTGGCTTCCTTCGCGGGCGCGCTCGTGAAGTCGGTCGTCGGGCTCGGCTACCCGGTCGTCGCCGTTCCGATCATCGCCCTCGTCCTCGGTGTCGAGGACGCTGTCGTGCTCGTCGCGCTGCCGAACCTGGCAGCGAACGTGTTCCTGCACCTGGAGACCCGGGACGCCCGTTCCGAGACGCGCGACCTCGCCGCGCTCGTCGGCTACGGAGTGGTCGGCGCTGTGATCGGAACCGTCGCGCTCGTGCATCTCCCTGAACAGCCGTTGATGGTCGGGCTCGCGGCGATGGTGCTCGTGTTCGTCGTCGTGTTCCTCCGCCACCCGGAACTGACGCTCAGCGCATCAGCGACCCGGCGGGGTGCCCCCCTCGTCGGTGTCGTGGCCGGTCTGGCCCAGGGTGCGATCGGCGTTTCGGGACCGGTCGTCGCCACCTGGGTTCACGGCTATCGGCTGGCGGCTCGCGCCTACGTCCACTCGGTCACGCTGGTGTTCGGCGTCACCGGTCTCGCGCAGGTTGTCGTCCTCGTGGCGCAGGATCAGTTCACGGCGGAACGTCTGCTCGGGTCCCTGGTGGCGGCGGTGCCGATGGTGGCCGCGACACTCATCGGGCTCCGACTGCGGCCCCGGCTCGCCGGACCGACCTTCGACAAGGTCGTCCTAGGGGTCGTCTCGTTCTCGGCCGTCGCGCTCCTGCTCCAGGCGTTCGCCTGACGGCTACTCGTCCTCATCGCCAGCTTCCGGAGGGCGGAGCCACATCGGTACATGCCGGAAGCCGGCGTGCTTGTTGGATCGCGTCCGTTCCACCTGTCCCGCGGGTTCCAGCCGTTCCACCCGGTCGAGCAGACCGTCGAGGACGAGTTCGATCTCCACGCGGGCCAGGTTCGCGCCCAGACAGAAGTGGCTACCCAGACCGAAACTCAGGTGCGGGTTCGGTCGGCGGCGGATGTCGAAGCGGTGCGGGTCGGGGAACACGCGCTCGTCGAAGTTGGCCGACTGCCACCAGAGCACGACCTTGTCGCCCGCTCCGATCGTGCGGCCGTGCCTCTCGACGTCTGCCGTCGCTGTACGTCGGTTGTAGATCGTCGAGGACGCCCACCGCAGACACTCCTCGACAGCGTCCGGGATCAGCCCGCGGTCGGCGCGAAGAGCGGCCCAGTCCTCGGGCCGTTCCATCAACGCGAGCAGTCCTGCGGCGATCGAGTTGCGGGTGGTCTCGCTGCCCGCGGCGACCAGCAGGTGGAACAGCATCTCCTGCTCGAGGTCGCTCAGTGGACCGCCGGGCTCGGCCTCGGGGGGCAGGTCCGCGTGCACGATCGTGGACAGGATGTCGTCGGCCGGGCAGGCCCGTTTCTCGGCCAGCACCCGCGTGCAGTAGGTGGCCATCGCAGCTCCGGCCTCGCTGGCACGTCGCGAGGTCTCACCTGGGTTGTGGTCGTCGTAGTCGAGGGTGGCGTCGGCCCAGTCGAGAAGGAAGTGGCGGTCCTCCTGCGGGACGCCCATCAGCGACGAGATCGCCTGCAAGGGAAGTTCGGCGGCCACCTCGACGAGCACGTCGGACCGTCCCCGCTCCAACGCCGCGTCGAGCAGGCGGTCGCACCGCCCCGCCAGCTCGGTTCGGATCCGGCGAAGGCTCCGGGGGCTGAGCGCCGGCGTCAACTGCCGGCGGATGTGGTGGTGGCGCGGATCGTCCTGCATGTTGAACAGGACCCCGGCGGCGAACCCCGCCGGGAGGTCTTCGATGAGGGTCCCGCCTCCCTCCCGGTCACCGCCACCGGCGGAGGAGAACAGGTCGGCGTTCCGGGCCGCCCACGCAACGTCCTCGTGACGGGTCAACGACCAGTAGGGCTCGCCGTCGGGTGTGTTCGACGTCGGCTGGTGCCCGTGCAGCGGATCCTCGTCACGGAGGCGCTGGAAGATCTCGTGCGGCGGCCCGTCCCCGAACAGGTCCGGGTCGGTGAGATCCGGGTCGAAGTCGTCGTCCACTTCAGGTCCCCTCGTCGTCGCTTCCTCGGCTGTCGGTCAGTTCGACCGTTCGAGCTTCGCGGGACAGTGCGACCCTTTCACCTCGATCGTCGATCCGGGCCCCATGAGCAGGTCGACCGGTTCCAGGGCTGCGAGCTCCACGACGGTGCCGAAGGGTTCGTCGGGACCGTACCTGGGGCAGTCGGCATCCGACGTCGAATCCGGGCAGGGTGTCATGGCGAACGAGTCGAGGTAGCGACCGTCGGGGTCGAAGAAGACGCTCGTGAGCGGGATGCGGGTGTTGCGCATCCAGAACCCGCCGGTTCCGGGTCGGTCCGAGTAGGAGAAGAGCATCCCGTCGTAACCGCCGAGGGTTCGGTCCGTGACCTCCATCAGGCCACGTGCCCGCTGGGCCGAGGTCTCGGCGAGGAGCATGCACGCTTCGCAGGTGCGGCCGTCTGCCGCACGCACCTGCACGAGCACCTCTCCGAAGCCGTCCAGACGGGTACGGGACCCGTTGTCGGGTGCGGATGTGGTCGTCGCTACGGGTTCGGAGGAGGTTGTCGAACCACTGGACGAGTCGTTGCGACGGGCCAGCACCACGGACACGGCAGCGACCACGACGACGATGAATGCGAGCACGGCGAGACCGCGCCCGACTCGGTTCCCGTCCTCCGCGTCCGACTCGACCACCTCGGCAGTCTGGCGCGACGGACGCTGCCTCAGGTGTCGCTGCCGTAGAGGCCGAGCGTCTCGACCACGTCGGCCGCGAGGTGGTAGCTCTCGGCAGGGCCGGGGAACGCCTTGCTACGGACGTCGGCCGCGTAGGCGGCGAGCGCTTCGACCGAACGGGCCTTCACGTCCGCGTAGCGACGCACGAACTTGGGTGCCATGCGGTCCTCGATGCCGAGCACGTCGTGGTACACGAGCACCTGGCCGTCCACGTCCGGTCCGGCACCGATGCCGATGGTCGGGACCTGCACCGCGTCGGTGACCATCGCGGCGACCTCCGTCGGGACGCCTTCGAGAACGATCGAGAAGCAGCCCGCGTGCGCGAGGGCCTTGGCGTCGTCCACCAGCGCTCGGGCGGCGTCGGAGGTTTTCGCCTGGACCCGGAACCCGCCCATGGCGTGCACGGACTGCGGGGTGAGACCGATGTGCCCCATGACGGGGATCTCGGCGTCTATCAGGGACTCGGTCATCGGCAGGCGCTTGCGACCGCCTTCGAGCTTCACGGCCTCGGCCCCCGCCCGGATCAGCTTCGCCGCGTTGCGGACCGTGTCCTCGGTCGACAGGTGGTAGCTCATCCAAGGCAGGTCCGCAACGATCAGCGAAGCCGGTTCCGCCCGGGCGACAGCGGCCGTGTGGTGGGCCATGTCGTCGACGGTTACCTGGAGCGTGTCGCGGTAACCGAGCACGACCATCGCGAGGGAGTCACCGACGAGGATCAGGTCGACGCCGGCCTCGCTCGCCATCCGAGCACCGGGTGCGTCGTAGGCCGTGACCATGACGAGTGGGTCCGACCCGTCACGCACCTTGCGGGACGCGACGGCGGGAACGGTGATCGGCGCCGTGGACGCCGGGGTCTGTGTCGAGCTCATGGCGAGCCTCCTTGTCATCCCGTCCAGTGCCCTTCGGCTACCGGCGGTGTTGCAAGGCTAGAACCGGCCACGGTGGCCATTCCATTCCCGAGGCGTGGACTTCCGGAGGCGGCTGACGGTGCCGCCGCTAGGTTGCCGATATGAGCGATCGTTGCGACTCCTGCGGTGACGACGGCCCGGACCTGATCACTGTCCAGCGCATCTACTTCCAGTTCGACGAAGCGAACCAGCCGGTCGGTGAGCGGCTCGCGGACGAGTTCGAGACCTGGTGCG
>JAGQSN010000339.1 GCA_020439555.1 Acidimicrobiales bacterium
TGGTCGACCCAACGCACGCGATGCCCACCGGACACCGAAGCGATGCTGGTGACCTCGCTCATGGGTCTGATCACAGCTCCGGCGCGCAAGGCCAGGGGCAGGTAGGTGAGGTCGAGGGTGTTCTTCGATCGGTGCGGGCAGCCGAGTACGCAGTCGCCGCACTGGCGGCAAGTCTGCTGTGCGACGCCGGCATCGTTCCGCACGGTGACCGGCGCTGACGGGTCGCGGCCGAAGGTCACGGCGAGTTCGACGGGCCCGACCTCGCCCGTGCCCGACGCGTGCAGTGCCGCGGCGAAGTCCGAGCGCCGGTGCTCCCAGCCCGGGAGCTCGGTCGGGCGGAGCACCTCGTCGGCGCGCTTGAAGTGCGGCGCCATGTCCTCGGAGGAGAGCTCGGGCGGGAAGACGTCCCAGTAGTCCGAGGTCGGCACCCCCTGACCGTTGGCGTATACCAGCGAACCGCCACCAACCCCGCTGGCACCGAGCGTCCACAGACCGTCGAAGCCGTGCAGCTCGAAGAGGCCGCGACGACTCAGCACAATCTCGCGGGACCGCCTTCCCCGGTTCACGCGGACGTTGCGGAGAAATCGGCCAAGCCGCGCTCCGCGCGGGAATGGCGTTCGGGCGTCACCATCGTCCTGCCCCCACCAGGGCCCCCGCTCGATGACGAGGACGCTCGCACCGGCTTGCGCGAGGCGTGCGGCCATGACCGAACCCCCGAAGCCCGACCCCACCACAATCGTGTCGTACCGGTGCATGTCGACCTCCCGATCGCTCGGTCCAAACGTACGCAGCAGTATTGATACGGTAGCGTATTGAGTGTCGCGGTGGAAACATTCGCCGCCGTATACTCGTAGGCTGCGACCACGAGGAGGCCCACATGCCAGCAACGGCCAGCAAGCGGCGGCGCCTGTCGGCGGAAGACTGGATCGAGGCAGCGCTGGTCGTCATCCGCGAGATCGGCGTCGATGCCGTAGCCGTTGAGCCGCTCGCCGAACGCCTGGGCGTCACCAAGGGCAGCTTCTATGCCCACTTCTCCAACCGTGACGACCTCGTCCGCGCAGCGCTTGACCGTTGGGAGAACGAGGACACCTCGCATGTGGATCACGTGCTGGAGGCGAACAACCAACCGCGAGTAGCGTTACGGGGCCTGATTGATGAGATGTTCGGAGACTACGAGGCGGGCAAGCTCTACGCGGGCATCTGCGCCGCGGGCGCGGACCCCCTCGTCGCGCCGTACGCATTCGGCCACGCGCTCCGCAAGGTCGACCTGTTCACCGACTTGTACCGACGCGCCGGGCTTACATCGGCCGAGGCGCAGCGCCGGGCCGAACTCACCTACACCGCGTTCATCGGCTACTGGCGCATCAAGAGCATGTTTCCGCCGGACGAGCCCGGCGTGCTCCACCGCTACATTGCGCACCTCGAGCGCACCCTCGTACCGGACGGCGACAGCTGAGATCTCGAGACGTGCTGCTGCAGGATTCAGCCTCGGCCGAATGAGGCCATGACGCAACGGAGCGAATCCGGCGGCGCTTCTGCCTTCTGCGTGACCAAAGGCGGCTACGTCGTGAACCTCACTGGCGGTCATGGGAGGCCCGACACCATGAGGCCGCAGGACTACGAGGCGACGGTCAACCGGGCGCCTCCGTCCTGCTTCGACTGGTACATCGCCACGTCGGCACGATCGAGTAGAGCGTCACCGCTGTCGGTCAAGCGTTGGGAGATGGCGGCGCCGATCGAGGCCCTGATGACAACACGCGCTGGTCCAGTGCGGCCTTTTACCATCATGGGCTCGTCGAGCACGGCAAGTATCCGTTCCGCCGCTGTCTCTACGGTGGATTGATCGGGCACTGGGCTGACCAGCACGACGAACTCGTCGCCGCCGAGCCGGGCGATCCGGTCTGAGGTGCGGACTGAGCGGTTGAGGCGGGCAGCGACCTCTTGGAGCACGGCGTCACCAGCGGCGTGGCCGTGCTCGTCGTTGATGGGCTTGAAACCGTCCAAGTCGATGAATATCACGCCCACGTTGCGGTCCTCACTGCGCCCTTCGAGGAGTGCCGACTCAAGCTCAGCGGCGAACGCCCTTCGGTTCGGGAGCCCCGTCAGCGCATCACGCGTCGCGAGGACGGCCAGGTCGTCGTGAGAGCGCTTTCGCTCGGTGACGTCTGTGTGCAGGACGACGGCGCCACCGCGACGGCCTCGCATTCGTGTTACTCGGATCAACCACCACCACCGCCGTCCAGCCGCTTCGCAGAGAACTTCGGCCTCGATCGCGTCTGCCTCGCCTCTCAGCACCCGGGACAGTCCGCCACGGAGTTCAGCCTGCCCCGTCACTGCAATCGTGCCGAGGACGGCGACGTAGTCGGCACGCCCCGTAACGTCGGCCGGCACCGACCGGAGCAGGAGCTCCCAAGGGATGTTGCTGCGCACGATCTGCCCCGCGTCGTCGAGCACCACCATGGGTGCAGTGACCGAGTCGAGGATTTCGGTCTGGAACCGATTGCTCTCCTGGACTTCGATGGTGTGGTCGCGCTCCCGATAGTGGGACCGGATACGGACTTGAGTGAGTCGTGCAGCAAGAATCGTCGCGAAGATTGCGGCAAGCAGGGTCACAAGGATCACTGGGGGTGTTCCGTCGGCGTCGGCGGCGCTCCACACCGAGAGATGCCACGTGACACCATCGGTGTCGAACGTGAACGTCTTCGAGAACGGCGCCGATGCCTGAACGGCACTGCTCGTGGGGAACGTCGCCACCCGCGTGTACTGGACGTCGGCGAAGTCGGCTGTGTTGGTGAGGTCGACCGTCAGCTCCATGCTCAAACCCTCGGGCGTGTCGCTGTTGAAGTCCGAGATGATGCTGCCGAAGTCGTCCACCGAGCCACTGATCCAGCCGGCGATGGCTGAGCTTTCGGTGCCGTCAGGTCCTCGGTCGAAGATGGGCAGGCCAATGAAGAAGTCGACATCTAGGAGCTTCTTGATCAGGTCGGGCGGGAATTCCATGGCGTTGGCGATCTTGGTGATGAGTGGGTCTTGCTGGAACGACCCGCCCATGGCGGAGTGACGGGCCCCGGCGACCTCGAGGATGGTCGAGACGCTGGTGATGGGGGAGATGTCGGTGTACGGAGGCAATCCCAGGTCGACTGAACCCGGCACGTACTGCTCGAGGATGTAGTGCGCCGTGTTCGGAGGCGGATCACCGATCCTGTAGATCGCCTTGCCTTCGCTCGCCAGCGAAGCCTCGTAGGCGGGAAGGTCGGACTCTTCGAGCCTCCGGAGGAAGAACACTCCGGTCACGGCCGGGAGCTGCTCGAAGATGTGGGTACCGCCGACGAACCGGCGGAAGTCGTCGGTGCTTCGCGTTGGTGTAGTGACCGCGTACGTCCCGATGTCGCGGAGCTTCTCGATGTAGTCATCGAGCTGGCGCTCGACCGTAGCGTCGAGCTGCTTCGCGCTCCTGTCGAACGCCGCACCTGCGTCCTCGTGGGCCGATCGGCGGAGCGTCGCTGTCGCGAAGGTGGACAAGACGAGCCCGAGCGCGAGCACGGTGAGCGTGACGATCGTTGCTCTTCGTCGCCACGGCTCCGTCTTGGAATCCTTCGATCCGCCAGGCACTGCTCCCGCTCCGTAGGTGTCCGCCGTTGTGACTCATGGCCCCGATCGAAGATGTGGACACGACCGACGAGACCAGTTAGTACGTTACCGTATGTATCGTATCGGGTCGCCGGGGGATCTTCTGGAGTTCCGCTCCTGTCGCGAAGGTGCTCGGTTGGGCGGCCTCGGCGGGCGGGGGCAGGTACCCCTCCCGTTTGGCGCCTGGCAGGGGTGTGCATCTCGCAGACGCTGTGCCGGGGCGTTGTTGGACCGGTCGAACCAGGTCTGATCCGACGGCGGGCATGCGCCGTAGTGATGAGGGTCGTCCGAAAGGCCAACTCCTTTGTCAAGGCGGCGAAGAACGGCCTGGCAACCCGTTGGCGGTCAGCCGGTGACGGACACCGGCCGTCGGGCGCGTCAGGCAACGCCGCTGAGAGCACGTGGAGCTCTTATCGGTCGAACCCAGCTGGTGGGATCACGGGACCGGGCGCTTGGGCTGGTCGCGCAGGTCGACGACTTGGCCGTTGCCGGTGGCGCCGCGGGCCTTGTCGCTCATGCGTTGGCGGAGCTGTTCGCGGTCCTTGTCGAAGAGGTGGCCGTAGACGCGGTCGATCATGCGGGTGTCGGTGTGGCCGAGGACTTCGGCGAGCATCCACGGGTTCGCCCCCGCGGAGATGAACAGCGACGCGGCGGTATGACGCAAATCGTGCGGAGTCAGCGGTTCGAGCTTCGCGGCCTTCACCGCCGGGTTGAAGAACCGGGACCGCCAGTTCGTCGGCCGCAAGATCCCACCGCCGGGAGCGGTGAACAGCAACGACCGGGCATCGCCGGTGTCGACACGAACATCGAGATGCGATTGCAGGTGCTCGAGGGCGAGGTCGGCCATCGGGACGGTGCGGAAGGCACGCTCGGTCTTGGGGTCCTCGAACGCGACCAGGCCGCCGACGTCGGTGAGTCCCTCGTCGACGCGGATCGTGCCGCGGGTCCAGTCGATGTCATCGACCCGCAGCGCGCACAGCTCGCCGATGCGGAACCCGCCGTAGGCGCCGACGTAGATCATCGCCTCGTACTGGTCGGCGATCCGGCCGGCGAGGTCGACGACCTGGTCCTCGTCGAGGAACCGGACGACTTTGCGCTTCTTGCGTGGGATCGGGGGGTGTTCGGGGCAGGGGGAGCGGGCGATGCGACCCTCGTCGAAAGCGGCCACGATGATCTTGCGGAACACCTGGTAGATCTTCTCGACCGTCCCCGGCGACAACGACCCGCCCTTGGTGCGCACGGACTGGCCTTCCTCGGAGAGCTCGGCGATCCAGCGGTCGACGTCGGTGCGGGTGATGCGCCCGAGGCGGACCTTGCCCCATCGGGGGAGTACGTGGTTGTCGAGGTAGGAGCGGTCCCGGGCGTAGCTGGTGCGGGCGAGACGCTTCTCGGCCATGGCCATGTAGTGCTCGGCCCACTCACCGAAGGTGATCTTGGCCGCCTTGTCATCGACATAGACACCGCGGTCGATGTCGGACTGCACGT
>JAGQSN010000340.1 GCA_020439555.1 Acidimicrobiales bacterium
TTCGCCTTCTTGCGGCGGGCGTTGACCTTCTTCTTGTTGGTCTTCTTCGACATAGGGGTGCGACGCTACGCGTTCGGATGGGTCCGGGTCCAAGCGACCAGGTCGTCAGCGGACCACGTGTTGACGACCCGTTCGGGTTCGATGCCGTGTTCGAACGCCTTGTCGCAGCCGTAGGCGAGGAACTCGAGGTGGCCCGGTGCGTGCGCGTCGGTGTCGATCGAGATGAGGCATCCCCACTCCAGGGCGAGGTCCAGCAGTTCCGGTGGCGGGTCCTGGCGTTCGGGGCGGCAGTTGATCTCCACTGCCGTGTCGAAGCGTGCGCACGCGGCGAACACGATCTCCGGGTCGAAGTCCGACTGGGGCCGGACCTCGGACTGGTCGGCTCCGAAGCCCTTCACCTTGCGTCCAGTGCAGTGGCCGAGGATGTCGACGTGCGGACTCGCTATTGCCATCACCATGCGCTCGGTCATTTCGCGTTCGGGCATCCTCATCTTCGAATGCACGGACGCGACGACAACGTCGAGCCGTTCGAGGAGGTCCTCGTCCTGATCGAGTGCGCCGTCGACGAGGATGTCGACCTCCATGCCGGTGAGGATCCGGAAAGGGGCGAGCTCTTCGTTCAGAGCGGCGATCTCGTCGAGTTGGGCGAGGAGCCGTTCACGGTTCAGTCCGTGGGCGACAGTGAGGCGCGGGGAGTGGTCGGTCACGACCAGCCATTCATGGCCGAGTTCCATCGCGGTCCGGGCCATCGTCGCGATCGGGGCACCGCCGTCGCTCCAGGTGGAATGGGTGTGGCAGTCACCCTTCAGCGCGGCGCGCAGCGCCGCCCCCTCGCCCAGGGGGATCCGCGTGGTCTCCTCCAGTTCGCGTATCCGGTCCGGGACGGTGCCGGCCGACGCCTGTGCGATGACCTTCGCCGTGCTCGGGCCGATCCCGGCCAACTCGGTCAGCGTGCCCGTGGACAGACGGTGTTCGAGTTCCCCCGGGGACAACCCGGCGACGACGTCGCGGGCCCGAAGGAACGCCGCGGTCTTCTGGGTCGGAAGGAGCGCTCTGTCCTGTAGGTACGCCACCCGTTCCAGCGCTTCGATCGCGTTCACGTGGCGAGGCTATCGGCGGTGTCGCCGGTCACTTCGTGCCGGCCGCACGGTCTCGCGGCCGGGACGGGTGTAGGTAATCGGAGCGAACACTCCGGGACCGCTCCGGTAGGTTCGACCGACGTGTTCAGGGCCATCGCGACAGACCTCGACGGGACCCTCCTCCGCTCGGACAGTTCGGTGTCGGACCGCACACGGAACGCCGTGCACGCGGCCGAGGACTCCGGCCTCCTGTTCGTCGTCGCGACCGGCCGACCACCCCGTTGGATCGCACCGATCGTCGAGGCGCTCGGTGACCGTGGACTGGTGGTCTGCGCGAACGGGGCGAGCGTGTACGACCCGGCCGCGCACGAGATCGTCGAGGCGACGGAACTGGACCCCGCCGTCGTGGAGGAGTTGATCGACGACCTCGACGGCATCCTGCCGAAGGTCGTCTACGGCGTGGAGCAACAGTTCGACTACGCGATCGACGAGGCGGTCCACGGCCTCGGTGTCGATCCGGAGGCTCTCTGGCCAGGTGTGCGTGTCGGGCCGATCAGGTCTTTCCTCGATCGGCCGGTCACGAAGCTCATCGCGCGTACCCCCTCGCCTGCCCGTCCGGGCCTGGCTGCCGAGGTCCAGGAGGCCCTCGGCGACCGGGCACTCGTCACGCACTCGACCGACGAGTCGTTCCTCGAGATCTCACGACCGGACGTCCACAAGGCTGCGACGGTCGAACGGCTGCTGGAACGTTCCGGGATCTTCAGCGGTGAGGTCGTCTCCTTCGGGGACATGCCCAACGACATCGAACTGCTGCGCTGGTCGGGTCTCGGCGTCGCGGTCGCCAACGCCGCGCCGTCGGTGCGCGATGCCGCGGACGAGGTCACCGCGTCCAACGACGACGACGGCGTGGCACAGGTGATCGAGCGCATCCTGGAAAGCGGTTCCTGATCCACGTGACCTTCCGAGCCGCGTCGCCAATGCTGCGTCGGGTGGCGGTGCGGTGATCCTCGCGACGGCGCTTGCGCTCGGGGCGGCGCTCCTGCACGCGACCTGGAACCTCCTGCTGAAGTCCGCCCCAGATGGTGACCGTGACCTGTCCTCGTGGGGCATCTTCCTCGTCGGCGGAGTGCTCGTCCTGCCGTTCGTGATCGCACTCGGTGGCCCGGGCATGGTGGCCGCCCCGTGGTTGGCGGTCTCAGCGACCATCCACATCGGCTACGTGGCGGGTCTCGTCGCCGCGTACCGCCACGGCGACTTCTCCCTCGCCTACCCGCTCGCACGCGGCTCCGGTGCGGTCGCCGCCGCCATCGGCGGGGCGGTGGTGTTGGGCGATCGGCTACCCGCTCCGGCCTGGGCCGCCATAGCGGTCGTGGGCGGAGGACTGGTCGCTCTCGTGGGCCGAGGCGTGACCGGCACGACGGTCCGAGACGCGTTGCTGACCGGGTTGGCGATCGCCGCCTACACGCTCGCCGATTCCCACGGAGCCCGCGTCTCGCCCAATCCAGTCGCCTATGGCCTCGCGGCGACGTCGGCTGCCGCCCTCTCGATCTCTCTGTCGTTCCTGCTCCGAGGTCGCGGGCCCGACCTCTGGAGGACCCTTCCTGACCACTGGCGGCGTTGGTCCCTCGGCGGGGCATGCACGGCGGTCGCATACGCGATGGTCATGGTCGCGACGCGCCACGCCGAGGTGGGCTACGTCGCGATGTTGCGGGAATCGTCGGTGGTGCTCGGTGCGCTCATCGGCTGGCGGTTGCTGAAAGAACCAATGGGGGCACGACGGCTCGCAGCCTCCGGAGTGGTCATGGCAGGCCTGATCGGCCTCGTCCTCGCCCGCTCGATCTGACCGATCTGCCCGCTCTGGCTCCATTGGCGTTGTGCCAGGTCGGTTCCGGGCTGTCGTCGAATCCCATTGAGCAGGTTGTTGTTCCACTCGCGATTTCCTGTTGTGGACCGAACATATGTTCGATACCATGATGCCCATGGACGGCGCCGGGAAAAGTGACGTACGCGACCCAGAGGGATGTTTCGCGGGTCTTGTCGGCGTGCTGTCCGAACAGGCCGAGCTGTTGGACGGATTGACCGAAGGATCGCTCGTGACGGCGAGCGTGAGGGAGCGTCAACAGGCGCTGGTGGTGCTGTTGTCGGCGCTGGATCGCTTGGAGGCAATGGCCGCGACCGTGGCAGGGACCTCGGCTGAGCTGTGCGATCACACGATCGACGGTGGCCGTTCGATGCCGCAGTGGATCACCGCGCGTTCCGAAATGGACCGTTCGCGGGCATGTGGCCTGTTGGGGCTGCACCGTGACGTGCGCCGCTACGCGGCGGTAGCGCAGGCGTGGCGGGCCGGTCGGATCGGAACCGCGAAGGTCCGGTTGTTGCTACGTGCCGGGCGGGGGATCGAGGATCACCTGGAACGCGATCAGACCGGGCTACTGGAACGGATCGAAGCGGTTCGGGTGTCCTGGGCCCGGGTGTTGTTGGCGCGCTGGCGTGAAGCGGTGCTGGCGGGACTGGAGTCCTCCCCGGAAGACCCGCGGCCGACCGATCAGCCGGTCAACAGCACCCGGTTGACGGCCGGTGTCGGTGACGAGACGAACGTGATGTCGATCCTGGATCCGCTCCGCGCTGCGGAGTTCGGTGGTCTCGTCGACGCGGAGGTCGACCGGTTGTTCAGGGCCGGAGTGTTCAGCGTTGATGACGGCATGACCTTGGAACAACGACGTCTGGACGCCCAGTTCGAGTTGATGCGCCGTGGCGCGCTGGTGCAGACGGAAGGCGGTGAGTCGAAGAAGTCGGTGATCTTGTTGGTCGACATCCGGCACCTGATGTCGGGTTCGGACCCGTCGGCACTGGAACGGGCCGGGTGGCCGAGTGGACTGATCGATGGCACGCCCCTGTCGCGCGAGGCGGTGTTGGACGTGATGGCGTCCTCTTCTGTGACCGCGGTGTTGGGCTTCTACGGGGTGACGGGACGGTTCCGGCCTGTCGGAGAGGTAACCACGGCACGGTTGGCCGACGCGTCTCAGCGGCGGATCCTCAAGGCCCGTGACGGTGCGTGCATGTTCCCCGGCTGTGATCAACCCGCGTCGCGTTGCCAACCGCATCACGAACCACCGTTCGAGAGGAGCCGTCGAACCACCACCGACGAACTGGTGCTTCTGTGTCGGTTCCATCACCGGCTCAGACACCAGGCCGGGTTCAGGGTCGGGCTCAGTCCCCAGGGTGACGTCACTGTGCACAGACCCGACGGCACGTTGATCGCCGAACCGACCAGCACCACGACGCCAGCAGCACTACTGCCACTGACACCACCCGACCGCGCCAGCGCACCAGGCCGCGCTCGCGCACCCGTCTCGCGGCATGACTCGGACCTCGAAGGCTGGAGCACCTGTCGACTCGCATACCCCTGGGCAAGCTGAGACCCACGGTCGCGGCAGTACGGTTTCGGCCGATATGGAACGTTTCGGATTCGTCGGTCTGCCCAACTCGGGGAAGTCCTCGCTGTTCAACGCTCTGGCCGGAGGCGGGGCGCTCGCTGCTCCTTACGCCTTCGCCACGACCGACCCGAACGTGGGCGTCGCCAAGGTTCCGGATCGCCGGCTGGACGCTCTAGCCGAGATGTCGCAGTCGAAGAAGGTCGTCCACGCCAGTGTCCAGTTCGTCGACATCGGCGGCCTGGTCGAAGGTGCCAGCACCGGTGAGGGTCTCGGCAACCAGTTCCTCGCGCACATCCGTGAGGTGGACACCGTCGTGTTCCTGCTCCGCGCCTTCGTGGACGAGGACGTGCCCGGTCCGTCCGATCCGCTGGAGTGCCTGCGGGTCCTGGAGATCGAGCTGGCGCTCGCGGATCTGGAGAGCGTCGAGTCCCGCGTCGAGAAGCGGCGCAAGGCGGCGAAGCAGGACAAGAACCTCCTGCCGCTGGTCGAGGCCCTCGATGCGGCGCGTGAGCTTCTCGCGGCCGGTACGCCGATCTACCGGGGGTCGCTGAGCGCGGACCAGCGGGCGGTCCTGAAGGAGGAGTTCCTTCTCACGAACAAGCCCGTCCTGGCGCTCGTCAACGTCGGCGAGGACGACCTGGACCGCATCCCCGAGTTGATCGCACCGGTGGAGGCCGAACTGGGCGAGCGGGCCGAGGTGATCGGCATGTGCGTCCAGCTCGAAGCGGAGGCCGCGCAGTTCAGCGGCGAGGAGCGTGCCGAGATGCTCGACGCGCTGGGGCTCGGCGAAGGTGGCCTGGAGCGCTTCATCCACGCCGCGTACCACCTGATGGGTCTGCGGACGTTCTTCACGACGGGGGAGAAGGAGAGCCGTGCGTGGACGTTCCGTGCCGGGTCGAAGGCTCCGCAGGCGGCGGGCCGGATCCACACGGACTTCGAGCGTGGGTTCATCCGGGCCGAGTGCATCCACTGGGACGAGTTGTTGGAGGTCGGTTCCTGGTCCAAGGCCCGTGACGTCGGCAAGTTGCGGGTCGAGGGGAAGGACTACGAGGTCCTCGACGGGGACGTCCTCGAGTTCCGCTTCAACGTCTGACCTGGAGGCTCGATGGCCTGGTTGCTGCGAGGGGGTGAGGTGCTCGCCAGCTTGACGGTCGCGTCGTCGCGGGCGGACCGTCGCCGAGGCCTGCTCGGCCGCGACTCCTTCGACGGCGCGTTGCTGATCGAGCGGGCACGTTCGATCCACACCTTCGGGATGCGCTTCCCTATCGACGTCGCGTTCTGCGACGAGCAGTTCCGGGTCGTCGACGTCCGCACGATCCGGCCCGGGCGGCTCACGCTGCCGGTCAGGGATGCCCGTTGCGCCATCGAGGCCGAGGCCGGTTCGTTCGCAACGTGGGAGCTCCGCGTGGGCGACGAGCTGGAGGTCCGACGGTGAGCGAACCCGGACGCCTGGTTCTCGTCGGTACACCCATCGGGAACCTGGGGGACATGTCGCCTCGTGCGGTGGAGGCGCTCGGGTGTGCGGACGTGGTCTGTTGCGAGGACACCCGTCGGACCGGTCGCTTGCTCAAGCACTTCGACGTCCGTGCGCCTCGACTGTTGGTCGTCAACGAGCACACCGAGACATCGGTGACGAAGGAGGTCGTGGACCTGGTGGCCGGCGGCCGCGTGGTCGCCGTGGTGTCCGACGCCGGGATGCCCGGCATCTCCGACCCCGGTGAGCGGCTGGTGGCAGCGGTACTCGAAGCGGACCTGCCGGTGGAGGTGGTGCCCGGCCCGGCCGCCGCGGTGGCCGCGCTCGTCCTCAGCGGGCTGCCCGCCGGTCGCTTCGTGTTCGAAGGGTTCCTGCCCCGTAAGGGCTCGGGACGAACCGAGCGTCTGGCCGCCGTGGCTGCGGAACGGAGGACGGTCGTCCTGTACGAGGCGCCGCACCGCCTGGCGCGGACCCTCGACGATCTGATCCGGCTCTGTGGACCGGATCGCCGGGTGGTGTTGGCACGCGAACTGACGAAGCTCCACGAGGAGACGATTCGAACGTCGCTGGCCGAGGCACGCGCCGTTCTGGACGAGCAGGCACCTCGCGGCGAGTACGTCGTGGTACTCGACGGTGCTCCAGAGAGTGCCGAGGTGAACGACGACGAGATCGTCGAGGCGATCTCGAGGCTTCGTGCCGCCGGTGCCTCCAATCGTGACGCCGCGACGGAGGTCGCCTCCGCTCTAGGCGTGTCGCGCCGACGCGTCTACGAACTGGCGACGACGACCGGCCACGGGGCATGACGCGACGGGTGCGTGGCTGACGTGGTCGTGTCGGACCCGGCATCCGAACTCGTCGAGTTGGTTCGTGGACTCGGTGATCCCGCCCCGTCGGACGCGCCGAAGGCCGCCCGGTCCAGCGCCGAGCTGATCCGGCGTCGGTTCGGTCTGGCGCTCCCGCCGCCGTTCGCCGGGCGCGTGGATCAGGACGAGCCGGTTCGTCCGGCGACCGCCCTGGACGGGCCGGCGATCGCGTCGGTGAAGTGGAGGTGCTTCGGCAGCAACTACCGCGGTGTCATGCCCGACGGCTTCCTCGATTCCCGTGACGTGGTGCCGCCCCCGTCCTACTGGACCGGTCGGGCGATGGTCCCTCCGAGCAGGAGACACGGACTGTTCGTGTGGGGGCGTCGTGGGGTGGTGCACGGATATGTCGACTGCGGGCCGTCGAAGTTCGGCGACCTCTCGGATCCGGTCGGGGAGGTGTTCGAGTTGTACGTCGACCCGACGAGCCAAGGTGCCGGAGGGGGACTGCGTCTCCTGGCGGAGGCTGAGACGTTCCTCGCGGAGGTCGGCTTCGAGCGTCTGGAGTTGTCGGTCCTGGATCGCAACGCGGCGGCGCGGGCCTTCTACGAGCGGAACGGGTGGCAGGACTCCGGCCTGACCGTCGATGTGGACCTGGGCGTGGTGGCCTTCACGGAACGTCGTCTCGACAAGCTCCCGGTGCACTGATCGGCCACCACGTCCCGCGCCCCCCTCGAACAGGCCCTCTAAGCCTGTTTCAGTTTCTCTCCATCCCTCTGGATGGACGTGGCCGACATACCCCCGGTACCCGGACTTTCAGCGTCCGCCAGTATCCGAATAAAGACTCGAAAACTGGGTCTTTTGCCTCATGACTCTTGGCATCCGCCGTGCTGAAATCTCCTACAGCGAACGGGGCACAACACCTCGAACGCACTACATCTCAAGATGTGGGGGAGGAAGTCCGGGCAGCGTTTCGGGGGGAGCGTTGATCGGAATGGCATCGGGGGTGTCGGCTCAGCCGGCACCTCCGATTCCGCGTCCGGGCGGAGTTCTGTGCCCAGAGGGCCCCGCACTAGCGTTGACCGGACTTGTCGAAGGAGCCTTGCGTGTCCGCAGTCCCAAGCCGCCGTCGCCGGCTTCTGATCGGTTTCGCCATCGTCGTTTCGCTCGCGCTGTCGGCCTGTACGGGCCAGCGTGATCCCACGAAGTACAGCGACGGTGTCCGCGAGAACTGGATGGAGGGGTGCACCGCCCCTGCGGGGGACAAGGCCGAAGGGCTCTCCTCCAAAACTTGCGGCTGCATCTACGACCACGTCGAGGAGAAGATGGACTTCTCCGACTTCAAGGACGCGAACAGCGATCGCCGCGAGAACCCGACGGTCCTGAAGGGACCGGGCTGGGACGAGGCCTACAAGGCGTGCGGCGTCGGACCCGGCACCGGCGACAAGTCCTCAGCTACCTCCGAGAGTTCCGAGCGCACGACGACCACGACCTCGGACTGACGCCGGGACGGCAGGTCCTCCGATCGGCCCACCTCGGGCAGGTCCGTCGGTCGGTCGGTCGCTCAGCCGGCTGCCTTCGGCTTCTTCGGCGGGGGCGGGGGCATCCGCCGCGGGAACGCGATGGCGGTCTCCGGCCAACGGTTCCGACTCACCCGTGAGAGCCGGTCCATCAGCGCGACGGCGGCCGGGTCCTCCTCGGCGGGCTTCACCAGGACCTTGCCCGAAGCGATCATCCGCTCCATGACGGCCTGACCGAGCGGCGTCCTCACGACGGTGAGGGTCCAGTCGTTGAACTTGCCGATCCCACCGGTGGAGATGTCGGCGTGTTCGGCGGCGAAGTCCGGGCACATCTGACATCCCTCACGGGTCCACGCGTGGCACTCCTTCAGGGGCACCTCGTGGTACTCGCCGTCATGGGTCCAGATCTGGAAGACGCCCTTGATGTT
>JAGQSN010000031.1 GCA_020439555.1 Acidimicrobiales bacterium
ACTCGAGGTGCAGCAGCTGGGCGCACACCAGGTTCGCGATCGTGTCGTCGATCGGGGTGCCCAGGAAGATGATGTGCTCCTTGAGCAGCCGGGAGTACAGGTCGAAGGACCGCTCGCCCCGGTTGGTCTGCTCGATGACCATCGGGACCATGTAGTTGTAGGCGGGCGGGATGGTCACTCGTCGTCCTCTTCCGTGACGCCCTCGTCGGCGTCCTCATTGGCCGGCGGCTCGATTTCGAGGCTGGCCCGGTCGATCGTCTTGCCCTCCTCATCGACCAGTTCCACGTGCTCGATGAGCCATTCGAGGGCTTTGCGCTTGCTGAGGTCCGAGCGTATCGCCGGCACCTGTCCGTTGCGTTCGAGTTGTTTGCGGACCTTGGCGGCGCTCTGGCCCACTCGTGCGGCGACCGCCTCGTACTCGGATTCCAGATCCTCCTCGCCGACCTCGATCTCCTCGGCCAGGGCGACGGCGCGCAGTGCCAGGTCGACGAGGACCCCCTGGCCGGCCGTCTCCTTCAGTTCCGACACCCATTCCTCCTGGTCCTGGCCGGTGCCGGCGAGGTACTCCTCGAGACCGAGGCCCTGGGCCTGGAGGCGCATAGCCAGGTCCTCGATGCGCTGGGCGACCTCCTGGTTCACGAGCGCTTCGGGCGGTTCGATGTCGACGAGGGCGGCGAGCGCCTCGGCGGTCTTCTGCTGGATCTGCATCTGGGCCTGGACCTTCTTGACCATGCCCATTCGCTTGGCCAGATCCGCCCGCAGTTCCTCGAGCGTCTCGAACTCGGATGCCTCCGAAGCGAAGGCGTCGTCCGCGTCGGGCAGGACCTTCTCCTTCACTGCCTTCACCGTCACCGTGAAGTCGACCGGGTCCTCGTCGGGGTCCGGGTGGTCCGCGGTGAAGGTGAGCGTGTCGCCGACCTTCGAAGTGGCGAGTTGATCGTCGAGTTCGGCGACCACGGTGCCGCTGCCGATCTCGTAGAGGTAGTCCTCGGCGACGAGGCCCTCGATCTCCTCACCGTCACGCGAACCGGCGATGTCGATCGTGACGCTGTCTCCGGTCTGCGCCGGACGATCCACGTCCTCGAGGGTGCCGAACGACTCGCGGAGGACGTCGATCCGTTCGTCGACGTCGGCATCGCTGACCGACGGGGACGGGATCGTGACCCGCAACGAGTCGTAACCGCCGACGGTAACGACGGGCCGGACCTCGACCACGGCGTCGAAGCTGACGTCACCCTCTTCGCGCCCCTCGGTGATGTCGATCTCGGGGGAGGCGATGACGTCCACGTCGTGTTCCAGGACGGCCTCTGAGTAGTAGTGAGGGATGGCGTGCTCCAACGCCTCACCCCGGGCCACCTCGCTGCCGATCCGAGCTTCGAGCAGCTTCCGGGGCGCCTTGCCGGGACGGAAGCCCGGGATGCGAACCTCGCGGGCGATGCGCTTGAAAGCGTCATCGATCTGTTGCTCGAACTCTTCGCTGTCGATGGTGATGGACAGCTTGACCTTGTTGCCCTCTTGGGGCTCGACCGTTGCCTTCATGAGGTCGCCGAGCTTACCGGGCACCTGTGACGGTCCCCGCACCGGCGAGGGCCTCCCGAGCGGTTCGAATGCCCGATCCGGCAGCTCGCCGAGGGCCGGAGGACCCGCGGATTCCTCGACAGGGATGGGCCATGCGCGACCAACTACCGTCCGAGGGGTGTCACCCCCCGCCGGCGTTCTGTTCGCCTCAGCGCTCCTGTTGGCCGTCGCGGGTGGGGCGAAGGTCATCCGACCGGAGGCAGCTCAGGTGGCGATGCGAACTGCCGGCCTGCCCTCCGGACGGCTCACGGTGCAGGCCATCGGAACGGTCGAGATTCTCGGAGCCCTGTTCACGCTCGGAGTCGCCGGTCGTGCAGGCGCCGCGTTCGTGACCCTCGTATACGCGACCTTCGCGGGTTTCAGCGCCCTCCTGTTGCGCCGCAGCCGTGGCGGTGTTCCGTGCGGCTGCTTCGGCGGAGACGACTCCCCCGTCACGTCCTTGCACGTGTGGCTGAACGTCGTCGTCGCTGCGATCACCGCATGGGCGACCGTCGACCCTCCATCCTCGATCCGGGCGGTAGCCGGCGACACGCCGTGGGCGGGCATTCCGTTCCTGCTCCTCGTACTCCTGCTGGCGTGGTTGCTGCTGACCGCCTACACGGTCCTGCCCGCGGTGCTTTCGACCGCGAAGGGCCACGGACGGCAGGACGGTGGTTCGATCGGTTCGACCGCCGCGGCCACCGGGTCGGTCGTCAGCGAGGGACTGTCCATCACACCTAGACCAGAGGTCCGAAAATGATCGTCGTCGTGGTCGTCCTGGGTGCCGCCGTCGCGGTCCTGGGCCTCCTCGTCATCGGACTGCTCCGCAGCCACGCCGAGATCCTCAAGAGGCTCCACGATCTCGGGGCCGGGATCGAATCCGAGCCGACCTCGACGGTCGGTTCGCAACCGTCGATGCCGGCGAACCCGCAACCGGGCCGGGATTTCCAGGTGATGCCCCAGATGCCGTCGCCACCGGAGCGGGAAGGGTTCGGGGGCGCAGCTGACCTGGCCGGCACCGGACCTGGGACCGGCGAGGCGGTGACGCTACGGGTGACAGGCGTCGGCCACGACACGATCGTGGCGTTCCTCTCATCCGGTTGCGTCACCTGCCAACGTTTCTGGGAAGCGTTCCGCAAGCCCCGCAAGCTCGCCCTGCCACCCGGCACCCGACTGGTGGTGGTCACCAAGGGAGCCGACGCCGAGAGCGAGTCCGCGGTCGCGAAGCTGGCACCGTCGGGCGTGACGACGATCATGTCGACACAGGCGTTCACCGACTACGACGTTCCGGGTTCGCCGTACTTCGTGCAGGTGCACGGCCCCAGCGGCAAGGTGCGCGGCGAGGGAACCGGACCGGACTGGGACCAAGTGCGCTCGATGCTCTCCCAGGCGACCGACGACGCAGAGTTGGCCGGACGTCTCGCCGGCTCCAACGTCGCCAAGCCCGACGCGGACGCCGCACGCGAAGCCAGGATCGACCGGGAGCTTTTCGAGGCCGGAGTCGAGCCGGGCGATCCGAGCCTCTACGCGGTCGTCGGCGACGACCCCGAATCCGGCCCTGCACACGACGGCGAAGCCGATCCGCGATGATTGGGCCGACATGAAGCTCCAATCCCATGGCATCGAGACGGACCTGCCCCCCGGTTGGGAGGGTCGGATCGCCGTTCGCACCCCACCCGATCCGGCAGCAGCCCTGCGTGAAGGCGGCGGCAGCAGAGTGACGAGCCGTGGCCACCTGGACGAGGCGATCTTCCCTGTGGTTCACCTCGGCAACTTCCCGCTGCCCGACGACCGGGGAGACTTCGGTTCGGGGGCGGTCGACGTGATGGCGGATCAGGACGTGCTGATCGTTCTGGCCGAGTACGGCCCCGAGTGCGCGAACACGGCCCTGTTCTCCCGTCAGGGGATGCCGACGAAGCTGACGCCCAACATGTTCTCCTCCGCCGCGCTGCAGCGGACCTTGCCCGGTCAGGCCGGCTGCCAGTTGTGGTTCACCGATGCCGGCCGGGCGTTCTGCCTGTACGTCGTGCTCGGCCGCCAGTCGAACGCGGCACGGGTGCTCCCGTCCGCCACCAAGACCCTTTCTGCCACCAGGATCCGTCCGCGATGACTTTCGCTCTCCGCCCCCGCAGGACCAACCGGGAAGATTCACCCGTCGGTGTGGAACCGGCCGCTGACCTGACCGGGCACGGGATTCACCGTGACCCTGCCCTCCCGGACCCGATCGCGTCGGGTGGTCTGAGCCAACGGCTCGTCCACCGGATCTCCAGCGCGATGGGACGGCGGACGACGAGCCGCCGCTCGTTCCTGACCCGCACCGCCGTCGTCGGCAGTGCGCTGGCCGTCGGTCCGCTCGACTTCATCC
>JAGQSN010000341.1 GCA_020439555.1 Acidimicrobiales bacterium
AGTTCAAACCAGACCGCGACCCATAAATCAAGTTCACAACCCCGGCATCCACCACAGACCCGACATTCTCACCCGGCACACCAATCGCCAGATCATCCACACCATCACCATCAAAATCGCCGTGTGCGATTCCGCGCTCACTCAGACGGAGAGCCGCCGGAGAAGGGGATTCCCCTGACTTGCTGTTCGTGGACCGCAATGGGGTTACCCCGTTCGGCCCAGAAGTCGAGAAGCGCACGCCGTCAATGGTGATCGGTACATAGGGCATAGTTAGATGCAGATGCGAACCGACACCATGTCCGCACGAACCTGTGAATGATCCAGCAGCAGGCAGAAGCCGCCCAAGAACTTGACCTTGCTGAACCGTCACCCCTTTCGATGTGATTCCCGCCGTCCGAACAGCTGACGCCTGTAGGTGAGAGTAGTAAAATACCTTGTCGCCCACCGCTAGCCTGACTGTTGCTTGCCCGATCGAATCGGTGCAGGTAACCTTGGCAGACCCAGCAGCGACTGCCAAGACTTCGTTATTGTGTGAGCCGGCCCCAGGTGGCTGAAAATCCCATGATCGATTTGAATGAAGCCCATTGACAACATTCCAAATTCCGGCGGACCATGGCAACTTGTAGGCGGTTGCCGCACTGGCTGGTGTGGCGCTGCCTCCCACCAGGAACACAGAACTTGCAAGAACGATGCAAGCGGAAGTCGCTCGAACAATACGCACTCGCCCCACCTCCTTTAACTCATGAGCATATCGCTCGTGACGCTAAGTTCGGCGCACCGTAGCGCGACATGCGTGTCGGTGCAAGGCTTCGAGATGTGAAGAGCTTAGGGCTGGCTTCCTTCATACGACCTGAAAGAGACCGCGACGCCTGCGACCTCTCCCGCCAGGACCCGGAACAGTCAGATGAGACCTGCGGATCGATCGATCGCTTCGGCTGCTCCATCGTCATCGACGTCCGCCACGACGAGGCGGGCCGCCTTGTGCAGTTCGGGGGCTGCGTTGGACATCGCCACTCCCCAACCGACGGTTTCGATCGCCGGCAGGTCGTTGTGACCGTCGCCGACCATCATGACGTCGGCCATGTCGACACCGAGGTCGTGTGCCACCGCAGCCACCCCCGAGGCCTTCGATACACCGGCCCTCGTGATGGACACGAACGCCGCGTCGGGCATCACCGGTGAAGTGGCAGCCGACGCGTCCAGACCCGGCAGCGGCACGGTCAAGGCACGGTCGCAGTCCTCGATGGGCACGACGAACTGCATGCGCACGATCTCGCCTTCGAGGTCGGAGCGATGGCGCATGCGGAACGGCATGTCGAGCAGTCCGGCGTGGGCGACGGCCAGGGGGTGATCGACCTCTACGGCGTAGTCGTCCCACGTGTACGTCTCCACGACCCAGCCGTTCCGCTCGCCCGCCTCGGCGCAGAGTTCGACCTCGCCGACCGTGAGGGCCTCGGTCCGCACTTCGCCCGTGACCGGGTGCCAGCGGACCGCACCCGTGTGGAACACGTGCCAGCCGTCGGGATCGAGCCTTTCGGCCCATCCCCGCGTCGGACCCGCCGCGAGGCGCGCCGTGCAGAGGGTCAGCCGCTGTCCCCGCCCGCGGGCCGCCTCGGCCGAACGCCACAACGCTTCGGACGGTTCACCGGCGCTGCCGACCAGCGTCCCGTCGACGTCGAGGCAGATGAGGGGCAGCACCCCGACGACCGTACCGACGCGCTCCTGTTGACCTTCAATGCCGACACCCTACGAAACTTTCATTGCATTTCATGCCTTGCCATGCATACCCTTTCGACCTCGATGAAAGGAGAGAGCCAGAGATGCCGCCCACCCCGTACCCAGGTGCCCGCGCGATCCGTTTCGACGATGGCGTCGCGCTCGACTGCAGTCACCGCCTCGACGAACTCGCCGAAAGGCTCGAAGCGCTCATCCGAATCGACCGTGACCACATCGGAGCGTGCACCGCTGCATGGCGCGGATCGAGCCGAACCTGGTTCGACCAGTCGAACGAAGAGGCACTGGCACACCTGCGTCGAGCTGCGACACAAGCCCGTCTCGCTGCCGCGGACATGCGTGCGAACGTCACCACCGCAACGCGACTTCAGGTCGACATCAACGAGCAGGCACGCCGTTACGACCTCGTCCAGCAGGCCCGTCTCGAAGCCCTCGCCGCAGCCGCCGACCGGTCCTGACAAGCCACGTCTCCCTGGAGGAAGCAGTGTCCACGAACTCCGCCGATCCCGACCGCCTCAACGGATTCGCCCACTCGCTGACCGGACCGACGGCTGCCACGGCCGCCGTGCTCGACGAGGTGAAGCGCGCTCTCGCACGCTATGGCGCTACCTGTCCTGACGTGCCGTTCCACACGACCGCACCGGGAAGCAGCAGAGAGGCACTCCAGCGGGTTCGCGAAGTCGATGTCACGACCAGACACGTCGCCAGCGCGTTCGCCATGGCCGACTCCGGACCCGGCCTCGCAGGCGTCCGTCACGCCGATGACGCGGAGTTCGCACGCGCTCTGGCGTCGGTGGTCGCCCGGTCGGGGCCGTGGGAGGTCGGCGTCGGGTTGATGGCGGATCACGATGGATCCTGGGAGATGGGCCGAGACGGTCTGACGGGTTCGCTGGAGGGTTCGATCCTCATGGGAGCCCGGCTCGAGGGGTCGAAGGACTTCCGCGTCGGCGCGCTGGAAACACACCACGAGATCGAGGCCGCTGCCGGTGTGGAGCTCGAAGGTGAAGCGTCGGTGCACCTCGGCCTCGATGGCGTGTCGGCACACGCACACGCCGGAGCATTCGCCGGGGCCAAGATCGAACAGACCAACGAGTTCACCATCGGTGCCTGCACGGCAACCGTCGGCGTGAAGGGCACAGCGGGTGCTGGTGCCGAAGCCGAAGGCGACGTCGAGTTCGGGCGCGAGGGAATCGGGTTCAAGGGTTCGCTGCTCGCTTCGTGGGGCCTGGGCGGAGGCGGTGAGGCGTCCGTGTCCTGCAGGCCGCCAGACCTCTCCGGCGCAGTCGACTGGGCAAGTGACCGTCTCGAGGACGCCGGCGAAGCCGTCGAGGACGCCGCTGAACTGGGCGAGAAGTTGTGGCACTGGGGGGACAACCGCCTCGACGGCCTGGTCCATTGGCTCGACGACTGACCCGAAGCCGCTTGCGGTGAAGGGTTCGCACCTTGGGACCTTGAACGGGCGACTCGTAGTCTCGTGGGCGTGCCAGACGACGCGAACGCCCCGGACGCCGCCAGCCTCGACGACTGGAAGGCCCTCGCCAGCAAGGACCTCAAGGGCCGCTCCCCCGACGAGCTGACCCGCACCCGTCCCGAGGGCATCGACGTCAAGCCGCTGTACACCGCGGCCGACACGGCGGACCTCGAAACCGACACGCTGCCGGGCCTCGCCCCCTACACCCGTGGTGTCCGGGCGACGATGTACGCGAACCGGCCCTGGACGATCCGCCAGTACGCCGGGTTCTC